>JANXZT010000057.1 GCA_025355395.1 Betaproteobacteria bacterium | reverse complement strand
CGGGCGCGGCTGCATCGCGCATCGCTGACAAGGTTTGCGCGGCGGCGGAAGCAAACTTGGACAGGTTCGTCATGACTCGCGCGTCTTCTGCATCGAAATGACGATCCGGGTCGTGGGCGATCACCCACGCTGTTCCAACGGCCGTGGCTCCTCGATAGAACGGAATGAGCAGGACCTCTGCGATATGCGGAAGCCCCGCAATGTAGGTGAAATAACGCACCGGCTCCGTCATGAGCTGAATCGCGCTGGTGTCGAGCACGACTCCAGACGGGCTGAAATGCCGAGGCATCGTGTTGCCAAGGTGGGGAACAAATTTGCCCGCCAAGGCGTGCCAGCGAAACACATCGCCAGTAGCGTTCGATTCCGCGATGCTTATCCCTGCCGAACCGGCACCGCAGAGCGCGAGTGCGGTCTCCGCCAGTTTCTGAAGGATTGTTCCGGGTGCGTTTGCCAGCGTTTCAGCGAGCAGAACGAGCGCCTCCGCCTCCGCCTTGTAATTGGGCAAGCGAGGGACTCGACAAGCGAGTTGGTCGGTGATCAACACGTCGCCAAGCGGCTGTTGCGGGCCGTGTAGCGATGATTCCGAACCTGAATGCGAAGCAACGGTGCCCATAGACCCTCGGTCGGGCGATGCCGCAAACGCGAACGGCGCGTTTTACCGCCGGGTGCCGATTATGACCAGCTAAATTTTGGGTGTAAAGTCCCGGCCCCTGTGCGTGGCGAGGTAAAACATCGCCCGAGCAGTGCTTCTACGTAATTTCATGGACTACTACGGAGCGGTTCGGACGGCCGGTCTCGATTGGGAAGTTTACAGTCGATTGCAATCCGTTCACTGGACTATCGAACAGCCTAAGACGCACGCCGTCACGGTGTCAATCGACGGTTGGCGAATGCACGCCGGTGAGCAGCCGACTGTATCTTTAACCCGCGGGGTTCGGATATCGAACATGAACGGCAGCGATTTCAGAGAGCGTGCCGGCGTCGAGCTCGAATTGCGCGGCGGCGATGTCCTCCTCGAGCTGCTGCAGGGTCGTCGCGCCGATGATCAATGCGCCCAGGAACCACCGGCTTCGCACGTATCCCAGGGCTAGCTGCGGGAGCGAGATGCCGCGGCGCTGCGCGACGTCGGCGAACGCGGCGGTGGCCTCGTGGACGATCGGTTTGCGGAAACGCACGCCGAGCCCATCAAACAGCGTGAAACGCGAGCGTGGCGGCTGCGCGCCACCCAGGTACTTGCCCGAGAGCACACCGCCGGCAAGCGGACTGTACGCAAGTAGCGACATCGTCTCCCGAAACAGCGTCTCGGCAAGATCGTTATCCACGCCACGCGACACCAGGCTGTAGCTGTTCTGGATCGTCACCGGACCGGGCACGCCGAGAGCCCGCGCAGCGCGGTGGAATTCGCAAACGCCCCACGCCGTTTCGTTCGACAGGCCATAGTGACGGATCTTGCCCGTCGCGATCATCGCGGCCATCCCTTCGACCTGCTCGCGGATCGCCGGGCCGCCCCGCTCTTTCGTGGGGTCGAACTCGGTGGCGCCGAACATCGGCACGTTTCGCTGCGGCCAATGAATCTGGTACAGGTCGATGTAGTCGATCTGCAACCGTGCGAGGCTCGTCTCTATCGCCTCGGCGATCGTCCCGCGCGTGACGTCGGTGCGGCCGCCGCGGATCCAGTCGCGACGGCCGGGACCTGCGACCTTGGTCGCGATGACGAGGTTGCCACGCGGACGGCGACTGAGCCAGCGTCCGAGAATCGTCTCGGTGCGCCCCTGGGTCGTCGCGTTCGGAGGCACCGGATACATCTCGGCGGTATCGATGAAGTTGACGCCCTGGTCGATCGCGTAGTCAAGCTGTGCGTGCGCGTCTGCTTCGGTGTTCTGCTCGCCCCATGTCATCGTGCCGAGACAGACTTCGGAGACGTCGAGCGTGGTGCCAGGCAATGTGCGGTGCTTCATCGGATTCTCATGGGAGGCTGGCGGGTAGGCCAACAGGGTAGCGCAACCATCGGCCGAGTATTTTCCAATATAGAAATGAGCTTGAAGAATTTCGGGAGGAGGAAGTCAGCCGGCGGCTTTGGATCGACGGTGGATGGCTTGGAAGAGCTTCGAGCTGGCGGTGATCATGGCGGCAGCGGCTTCATTATCATTCATGGCTCGGGATTGTGTTTACAGGAGGGAAGGTCAGCGCTCGCCGGCAGGCGGTCTCGGGCAGATTCAAGGCGCTGAGCTTGTCGTAGGGCCCTGATCTGCTCCTGCGAAGAGTGCTTCTTGATCTTGCCCTTGGGGTGGACGGTTTCCGTGGCAAAGAAGCAGGGGCGGTGGAAATTGAGGTAGGGATTGAGGCAGTTCTCGCAGAACGCATTCACGGGGCCGGCGCAACGCTGGCTGATATGAGCGTAGCCAAAGTGTTTGCGGACCACCGCGCCGTTTTTGCTTTCGACCAGACGTCGTCGTTGGCGTGCCGGGTCGGGAGCGGGTGAATTCTGGGTCGGCTCTCGGTCTTGACGAAGTGCCGCCGCTGATGCGGGTAGAGCGTTTGAGCGCACAGATTGTACAGATGCGCGACGGTTCGGTGTGGATCGTCTGAAGCTCGGGACCGGGAACGGGCCTGGCGCCTTTCACAGGCGAGAAGTCATGGGAGTGGCCGTGCTCATGGCGGTGACCGTGGGTGTCGTGGCCACGCAGGTCCCGCCACGCGGATACTGCGATCCAGCCACCAAACCCCATCAGCGCCAGACTCGCGATGGTATCGACCCAATGCCCAAAGCGCGTCGCCACCGCCGCCCCGCTCAGCCGAATAACCAGTGCAATCGCCAGAGTGGAAAGCACATGTCCGAACCCGGCCTTGAACGAAGCTCGCGCAGTCTCCGCCTTTGACCAGCCACGCTGGCGCGCAATGAGGGTGATCGGCACCCAATGATCGGGGACGATGGTATGCAATACCACCACTGCGGCCACGGTGCCTTACCGGAAAGCGTCGCCGTGCGGGCAACCACCGGGGTACTGGAGCGACGCAATAAGCCGTCGTTCCACTGCCCCAATTCAATCGCACTCATTGCACCAGAATGAATGCCCGTCTGCGATACCGGGGCATGGGGGAATCGATAGCCTTCCCCGGAAACATCCCCTGCACATCGCCCGATGTCCGTGTAGTGACGCCCAGCCGGGCACCCTATCGGCGTCATCCTGACCGAGGGCCTCAGCCTGCAATCAAATTGCAGGCCGGGCACCTACCCTTTCCCCCCGTCCGTAGTCGACGCTGTGGATGCCGGACGCGGCACATACCGGTCATTCGTGGCAACATCCACGGTCATTTCGTGTCACTTGGCCCGGTCGATTACCCCTGAGTTCGCCGACAGTGTGGCGATGATGGGACACGACCGTGGTCGTTGGCCTCGTGCGCATTCGGCAATCAGCCCTGTGAGCAATCGGCGCATCCGCGTCAGGTCGGCGATCCGCTCCTCGATCAAAGCGAGCTTATGCTCGGCGAGCAGGCGCGTGTCGCGGCAGCTTTGACCATCTTCCAGCCGCAATAGGCCCGTGACTTCTTCCAGGGTGAAGCCGAGGTGCTGTGCGCGTTTGATGAATCGCACGCGCTGCGCATCGGCAGGGGCATAGCGCCGATGTCCGCCGAGAGGCTTGGAAGGCTCGTCCAAGAGCTTGCGTCGCTGGTAGTAGCGGATGGTCTCGACGTTCACACCCGCCGCCTTGGCGAGCCGCCCGATGGTCAGTTGCTCATTCACAGCGCGCCCCTTGATTCCGTACCATGGTACGGAGTGCATGCTACGCCTGCGGTGAACATTTTGGAGGGGCGCTGTGGCTGTAATGAATGCCAAAGGGTCGCTGGTGGCCGGAATTCTGGCGGGCGTCGGCGCGTCCGTGTGCTGCGTAGGGCCGCTGGTGCTGCTTGCGCTCGGGATCGGCGGTGCATGGATCGGCCACCTTACGGCGTTCGAGCCATACCGGCCGCTGTTCATCGCCCTAACGCTGCTCTTCCTCGGCCTCGCCTTCCGGCTGCTTTATCTGGTGCCGAAAGCGTGCGCACCCGGCACCCCGTGCGCCGACCCACGGACCTTTACGCGGCAGCGCCTGATGTTCTGGTGCGTTACCATCCTTCTGCTCGGCCTGTTGGCCGTGCCATGGCTCGCTCCACTGTTCTACTGAAAGGAAATTCCATGCGTAGATTGCTCCTCGCCGCCGTTCTTGCCACACCGCTCAGCGTCCTTGCGGCAGACCCGCAAACGGTCGTCCTCGATGTTCAGAACATGACCTGCGAACTTTGCCCGATCACGGTCAAGAATGCACTGAACAAGGTTCCGGGCGTTGCGACAACCCAGATCGACCTCGGCAAGAAGACCGCAACCGTAAAGTTCGACCCGGACCGGGCTACAGTAGCGACGCTGGTCAAGGCCACGACCAGTGCTGGATATCCGTCCACGGCGCACAATTGAATCGATCATGAATGTGGTCGTGCTCGAATCGATGCTGACTTGCCCGCACTGCGGCTTTGCGGCGCAGGAATCCATGCCCACGGATGCCTGCCAGTTCTTCTACGAGTGCGGCCAATGCAAGACGCTGCTGCGCCCCAAGCCGGGTGACTGCTGCGTGTTCTGCTCCTACGGATCGGTGCAGTGCCCCCCGATTCAGGAGCAGCACGTCTGCTGCGGATGACCATCGGTCGTTCGTTACTGCATCGGCTTAAACCCAACATGGCGTGATTCTGGTGAATCCCTCGAAGCAACGGATTGTGTTCTCGGACCGCGCCTTCCTCGCCAAGGGCGGTCGGCATGGATGACAAAGAACGGCAGGCAGCGTTCATGTCGGCGTTGATCACCGAGCACTTCGTGCTCCAGGCGGCCGCGAGTGCCACGGTGAGCGAGGCTGCGGCGCGAGCGTCCCTCTACGTTTTTTCGCTGTCGAGTTCGCTTGTGGCGATGGGATTCGCGTGGCCGTCACGGGAGATTTTTCTGCCCTTCGCTGCCGCCGTCCTGCCCGCTGTGTTCCTGCTGGGTATATTCACATTCGTCCGCCTGGTAGATACAGGCATCGAAGACCAGCAATTCCTTGTGGGAATTGCCCGCATCCGCAGCTACTACCGCACGCTCACGCCCGAAGCCGTCGTGTACTTCTCCACCGAAAGCGGACGCTGGCCAGAGTCGCACGCATCGCCGGGGTACCGGTTCGGACCGCGTGTCGCCCTCTTTACCACCGCCGCAAGCATGATCGCATTCATCAACAGCTTCGTCGCTGGCGCCGGCGTCACCTTGCTTGCGAGGAACTCCCTCGTCCGAGACCAGACCGTTTTCGCATTGATGCTCGGAATGGCCACCGCCCTGGTCCTCATGGCTGCATTCCTGGCCTTCCAACGATGGAAGTACCGCATCAGCGCACCGGCAGAGGCGGCAACGAGGATATGACCTGCGGCAACTGGACGAAGAGCGGCGACGGCGTCGCCATGGTGGGGCACGCAATCGCAACGGTAGTGGCCAAATCGATGCTACCAAGTCATGGAACTCGGTGCATGCGTCGCGTGATTGCAGCGATGAGGGCTTGCGCAGCATCGGGGGCGCAGGGTTGCTCTATTGCTTTCGAACAGACTGACGCTCATTTAGCCTTCGCAAGCCCAGCATAATCGCGCACATGCACCGAAGGCGAGTGTGATGCGCGACATGGCTTCCTCCCAATTTTTTCGAGTTTTCATTGACGCCTCATTCCTGCATAAACTTGAGAATCTCTGCAAAAAGCTGCGTGCGGTGCTTTTCGAAGATGACCAAGTGAGTGGCGTCGTGAATGAGCACGTTCCGTTTGGTGGGAGCATGCTTGCTGTGATGAAGGCGATGAGGCGCAGCGTGCCGCCGCGTGGGTAAGAGCAAGGGACTGGCTTGTGTTTTTCGCTCTGCCGCCGGCCGTGATGGCAGTGTTCGGTGCGGCGCAGCTGTTGCGCTGATCAGCTATTTCCCGAGGTGCTTGTCGAAGAACCGGGCGATCTCGTCGAACGCTTCCTTGGTCTCCGGCGCGGTGACATCGCGGTAGTAATACGCGTGCGACTGGCACCGTCGCACTGAAATCGGTGTGGCTGGTGCGGAACGCCGAAGGTCACGTCAGCCTGCGGCGCATCTACGATTTTGAGTAAAGTGACACGGGCGATGATCAGCGGAAGGGAAATATCACCATGGTGGCGGACGCCGTGACCGCGCAGAACATCGGCCCACGGTCGGCACCCGAAGGTGTGACATGGCACTGAACGCGAGGGCTGGTAAAGTCATCTTTCTCAGTTCGCTCCATGGGACTACCTGACTCACATGCGTGGGTCAGGTATAACGCCCACCTACGATACCGGATTGATTAGTGCCGGTTAATGCAGAGTCGTGCCGTCGTGACAGTCTTTGTACTTGCCGGAGCCGCACGGACACAGGTCATTGCGACCGACTTTGGCGGTGTCCCGCCGAACCGTTGGTGACGATGTGCGGCGTGGCATCGAGGACTGGCGTTGGCTAAGGGCTGCATTGGGTCCGACAGCCAGGGGCGACACGCCCGCTCGATGAGCGTGCATTCAATGCGCTGGGCATGAACCATTTTCGCTGCGTTTGTCGTCGCGGCGATCATCCCCGTTAAGGAAGGATGTCACGCAAAGCTGAACGGGTAAAAGCGCGGGTAAAAACGGCGGAGCAAAGAAAATAACTTGATGTTACTCTTTTCTAAACAAGTACTTAGCGAGAATGATCTGGCGGAGACGCAGGGATTCGAACCCTGGATACAGGTTTTGGCCCGTATGCTCCCTTAGCAGGGGAGTGCCTTCGACCGCTCGGCCACGTCTCCTCGGTGCAACTTTTGATTTTAGCGGGTCGCTGCATCACCGTCCAGCCGACGCTATGACTGTTGCGTGGCACCCCCGGCACCACAGCGCGCCGCCGGAAATCGATGCCCACCGTAATCAGCCCGGCGGCGGCGTCAGGCGGTAGAAGGCACGGGCTCTTTTTCGAGCTCGAAGGCGCGATGCAACATGCGCACGGCGAGCTCGAGATATTTCTCATCGATCACCACGGAGATCTTGATTTCGGAGGTCGAGATCATCTGGATGTTGATTCCCTCGTCGGCAAGCGTCTTGAACATCTTGCTTGCCAGGCCCACGTGCGAGCGCATGCCGATGCCAACCACCGACACCTTGCAAATCCGGTTGTCGCCGATGATTTCGCGCGCCTTGAACGCCGTGCCGCGCTCGCGCAAGAGGACTTCCATTGCTTGCTCGTACTCGGTGCGATTGACCGTAAACGAAAAATCGGTATGACCGGAAGCGCCGATGTTCTGGACGATCATGTCCACATCGATGTTGGTCGCGGCGACGGGACCGAGGATGGCGTAGGCGATGCCCGGACGGTCTTCCACGCCCATCACCGAGATCTTGGCCTCATCGCGGTTGAACGCGATGCCGGAAATGATGGCTTGTTCCATGACGTCGTCCTCCTCGAACGTGATAAGCGTGCCGCTCGACGTTGCTTCGGGATCCTCGAACGAGGAAAGCACGCGCAACTTGACCCGGTATTTGCCGGCGAATTCGACCGAGCGAATTTGCAGCACCTTCGACCCCAGGCTCGACATCTCGAGCATTTCCTCGAAGGTGAGGCGCGCGAGGCGACGCGCTTCGGGAACGATACGCGGGTCGGTGGTGTAGACGCCGTCCACGTCGGTATAAATCTGGCACTCGTCCGCATGCAGCGCGGCTGCGAGCGCCACGCCCGACGTATCCGACCCGCCACGACCCAGCGTGGTGATGTTGCCTTCGCCGTCGACGCCCTGGAAACCGGCGACAATGACAATGCAGCCGGCATCGAGGTCGGCGCGCATGTTGGCCTCGTCGATGGCGAGAATGCGCGCCTTGGTGAACGCACTGTCGGTCAGAATCCGCACTTGGGCGCCGGTATAGCTTCGGGCCTTGAGCCCCATCGAGTGCAACGCAATCGCCAGCAAGCCGATGGTCACCTGCTCGCCGGTGGCGGCGACCACATCGAGCTCGCGCGGATCGGGGTCCGGCGAAAGGTCACGGGCAAGCGCCAGCAGCCGGTTCGTTTCACCGCTCATGGCGGAAACCACGACAACGAGTTGATGGCCTTCGCGACGAAAGCGGGCGATGCGCCGCGCGACATCGCGGATCCGTTCAGTGGACCCCACCGAAGTGCCGCCGTATTTCTGGACGATCAGCGCCATGACATTGGTGGGGTTCGACGGGTCCCGATGCCGGTAACGCCGTAGCCGTACATCACACTGCCCGAAATGCGAGCGTGGCGTTAGTGCCTCCAAAGCCGAACGAATTCGAGAGCGCGCCGACGATACGCATCGGCCGCGCGGTCAACGGCACGAAATCGAGGTCGCATTGCGGGTCCTGCCGAAAAAGGTTTGCCGTCGGCGGCGCTACCTGGTCACGAATGGCAAGCACCGTGAACACCGCCTCGATCCCACCGGCGGCGCCGAGCAGGTGACCGGTCATCGACTTGGTGGAGCTCACCGCGAGCTTCCCGGCGTGCTCGCCAAAACATCGTTTCACGGCACGACATTCGGCAAGGTCGCCGAGCGGCGTGGAGGTGCCGTGGGCGTTGATGTATTCGATGTCGTCGACATTCATGCGCGCATTGCGCAGCGCGTTGCGCATGCTGCGGGCTGCACCGCCTCCGTCTTCCGGCGGCGCAGTGATGTGATGGGCGTCGGCGCTCATGCCGTAACCCGTCAGCTCGCAATAAACGCGTGCGCCGCGGGCCTTGGCGTGCTCGTATTCCTCGAGCACCAGAATGCCTGCGCCCTCCCCCAGCACGAAGCCGTCGCGGTCGACATCCCACGGCCGGCTGG
>JANXZT010000053.1 GCA_025355395.1 Betaproteobacteria bacterium | reverse complement strand
CTCGCCGCCTTCGGCCACGACGAGCTTGCCGTAGCGGATGGTGCCGGACACGCGACCGGTGCCATGGATGACGAGCCGCGTGCGCGCCGTCAACTCACCCGAGAAATCACCATGGATTTCGGCGATATCGATGTTGGCGGTTCCGGTCAGCTTTCCTGGCTTCGCGATCTCCATCATCTTGCTATGGACCGTCGCTTCGACCAGCCCCTCGATAACCAGGGCATCGCAATCCGAGATCTCGACACCTCTCAACTTGATGTTGATGCCGACGGCGAGCTTGCTTCCCGGATTGACTTCACCGATTGCGGATGCGGACGCCACACCACTGCCTTGCGTCGTCACGGCCGCGGGAGCTGTTACCTCACGCGCGGCGGGAGCGGGCGCCGGACTGGCCACGTTGCCCGCATTCGCCGCGGGGCGCGCCGCGCCTCCGGGTGCGGGGTTGTTCGCGGGCGGTTCGTAGAGCGCCGGCTTAAGCGCAAATTTGCCGGCATCTTTGGGGTCGGGACTGCCAGGACCGCGGTTGAAATTGAGCATGACGACTCCTTCCGGTGGAGGGCGTGAATAACGGTGTCACAGGCATGACGATGTCATTATTGCCTTCTCCAACGGATTGCGCAATACAAATCGCGACCCTGTGCCCGATGCCGTCAGGTCTCGCTCAGGTCTCGAGATGGCGCTTCAGCGGCTCGAAATACATCTTGCCCCAGCCGCCCTCGAGATGCGCGCGCTCGTCGTCGGGAAACGCGGCGTGGTCCAGGATCAGGCGCGTGGAAGCGCCATCGCCCTGTAATCCGAACGTGACGATCGAATAGCATCCGCCCGGCCAGTTGGCCACCCGCCACGCCTGCACGATCCGCTGTGGCGAGCTTTCGAGGAAGCGCCCTTCGATCATGCCGCCGAAGCACGAAAAGGCGCCCCCGGGGATGGGATCGATGGTGGCAGGCGCGCCGGTCAATGCGGCGAACTCGCGGGCGTCGGTAAGCGCGGCATGCACGCGAGCAGGCGCTGCACCGATCGTCATTTCCTGGTGGATCGAATCCATGGCAGCAGTATCCTCAAGGTGGGGAATCGAACGGTTGCAACATCCAACCGTCTGGTTTTATCTTTTGCCTTGCCCGCACGCATTAGTTTACAGCTGGCGAATCGAGTCCGCGCCGACGGCACTCGAGCGCGTTCGATATGCGCTTCGTGGCGCAGGGCGACGCGACCGAGATCGTGATCGTGCACGAGCGCATTCCGGATGCAGCCACGCGCGAGCAGCATCGGAACGGCTGGGAGGGCTGTCTCGACCGGCTGGCGCAGCTAGACCATGCGCTGGGTAGGTAAAAGCGTTACTGACGCGCGCGCTCCGGACGCGCGGTGATCGCTTTGACAAAGGCCGACACTTCATCCAGGACTGGCGCCAAACCCTGCAGCGGTTGGGCCATCGCCGCCAGCAAAGTGATGTGGCCGACACCATCGACCACGTGCGACGTGACCGGAACACCCGCGACGCGGAGACTGGCTGCAAGCATGCCCGTATTGCGATCGGGATTGACCGCCGTGTCCTTCGGCGCGGCGAGCAATAGCGCGGGTGGCGATTGCGCGGTGACATGCGCGATCGGTTGCGAGTCGGCCGGCGTGAAGGGAAAATCGAACACCGGCTTTACGTCCGCAGCGGTGATGGGCAGGAAGTTGTACGGGCCGGCGAGACCGATCCAGCCCGCCAGCATGTCTGGCGATGCCCCGGCTTCGTGCAACCAGCGCGCATCGAGGGCGATCATTGCGGCGTTGTAGGCGCCCGCGCTGTGCCCCATCACAAAGACGCGCACAGGGTCGCCACCGAAACCGGCGATCTCGCGCAGCGTCCAGGCCACCGCCATGGCGCTGTCATGCAAGAACTCCGGATACCTGACCTGCGGGAAGAGGCGGTAGTCGGCCACCACCGTCATGATGCCACGCGAAGCGAGTGCCTGACCCACGAACCGGTATTGGGCGCGTTCCCCGGTGCGCCAACTGCCGCCGTAGAAGAACACCACGACCGGCGCCGATGCGCCCACACCCGCCGGACGGTACACGTCGACTTGCTGGCGTGGCCACGCACCGTAGGCTGCCGTGTGCACGGTATAGCCCGCCGACGGGACCAAGACGTTGAGCGCGCCGAGCGGGGAACAGCCGGCCAGTACGAGCACCGCCCCGGCCACCGCGAGGGCAGCCAGGGTGCCTCGTGCAGTCATCGAGCGGAGTTGCATGCAAATCCCGGGCAAGATGCCAACTTATACGACACGAGGACCCCGATGGATGCACCCTGCAGCATTGGAGAGGACGCCCGGCATCTTTGCGGAAAGCGTCGAAGCGCGCGTCAGTCGAGGCAGCGCTCGGCAGTCCATCCATAAAGCCATTCCAGTGCGTCGTAAAATCTTTCCGGCGTGCGATCCTTCCACAACGCGTTACGCACCAGGCGCTCCACTCCATGGGCATGGTAGATGCGTCCCATCTCCCGCGATGAGTAGACGACGCGCGCGGTGCGCACGATGCGCTTCGATTCATACAGCCGAAAGCCTGCCTCGAGGTTGCCATCGCAGGCCTTGATCGCCTCCCGCAGCGTCACCGCATCTTCGAGCGCCATGCACGCACCCTGCGCCATGTATTGGAGCATGGGATGCGCCGCATCACCCAAAAGCGTCGCGCGGCCCGCGCCCCAGCGCTCGGTCGGGTCCCGGTCAGCCGTGGACCAGCGCTTCCACGACGTGGGCTTGTGCAGCAGCCGCCGCGGGGAATCGCAGATTTCGGTGAAGTAGGAAAGCACTTCCTCCTGCGAGCCCTCCCGCACGCCCCACTCTTCGCGTTCGCGGCTGTGGAAGGTCACCACCAGATTGTATTGCTCGCCACCGCGCAGCGGGTAATGCACCACGTGGCAATTGGGCCCGACCCAGATCGCGGCCGCGTTCCAGCGCAGGTCCTCGGGCATGTCGTCCCTGGGTACCACGCCGCGGTAGACCACATGGCCCGACACGCGATGCGCGTCGCCGATCAGATGACTGCGCACCACCGACTTGACGCCATCGGCGCCGATAAGCGCCGCGCCGGTGAATGCGTTGCCCTTGCTGTCGACGACGCGCACGCCGTGCTCGTAAATGGCGACCTGCTCGATGCGCGTGGAGGTTCGGAAATCCACGTTGCGTGCGAGCTTCACCTCTTCGTACACCGAGAGATGAATGTCAGCGCGATGAATGACGCCGTAGGGATTGCGAAAGCGCGCGCGGAAGGCGTCACCCACCGGAACCGATGCGACCTCGGAGCCGTCGATCGCATCCATCATCACCATGCGCTCCGCATACACCGCGCGGCGGCGCATGCGCTCGCCGGCACCCAGCGCATCCATCGCGGTAAAGGCATTGGGACCGAGTTGAATCCCCGCTCCGATCTCGCCGATCTCAGCCGATTGCTCGATCACGATGACCCGATAACCGAGCTGGTTAAGCGCAAGACAGGCAGCCAAGCCACCGATACCTCCGCCCACGACAAGGACTGGAGCGCTGGTGGGCGCGGCATCAGGCATGGCGCTCAAACGAAGTGCAGGTGGGGTGGGTACGCGAGTGTTGACCCGGAATGCGATCGCGAAACGTCAGCCGTTGCACATCTCGTACACGCCGAGCTTGCGATGCACCGGGGATTCATCGGCGGTGAGGAAGCAAAGCGGTTTGGCCGATGAGCCGTTGGCGAGCTCGAGGGTGGCGAACCCCGGCACACAGAACGTGTCAGCCGGACCGAAATCGATACGCATCCCATCGACTTGCGCGTGGCCATGGCCCTCGATCACATGAAAGACCCGCGCCGGTGACATGCGCTTGCAAGAGTGCTCCTCGCCGGCTCCGAGCATCATGGCCGAAAACGCGATTGTGGCAAGGCAATCGCCGCCGGTTTCGGGATTGACGTAGACGACCTCGACCAGCTGTTCGCGCGGGGTCTGCCGATGCAATGCTTCGAGGGCCTCGCGTGTGCGCTGCCAGTCGTAGCGCAGTTGCGGATGAGCGCTGCTGGTGCGCTCGCCGTTGATGCGCGGCACCACTCCGCTGGCACCGTAGGCGGCCGGGGGCCGCGGGTCGCGCTGCGCGTCGCCTTGCAGCACGAACGAGACATCGAGATAGACCATCAACGGCAGGTCGAGCACATCGAGCCAGATGAATGGTCCCTCGCCCTCATGGCGATGCTCATGCCAGAGGCCGGTCGGCGTGAGCACGAGGTCGCCGTGGCGCATCGCGCACTTTTCACCGCCGACGATAGTGCAAGCGCCCTCGCCTTCGACTACGATCCGCGCCGCGTTGGGAGTGTGCCGGTGGTTCGGGGCGGTCTCACCCGGCAGCACCAGTTGCATGCCGAGATAGATGCAACTCGAGGCTTGCAGGTTGTCGAGGCCGCGGCCGGGGTTGGCGAGCACCAGCACCCGCCGCTCGGCCTTTTCCATCGGCGTGAGCTCGCCCGCTTGCAACAGAAGTGGCCGGATCGCCGACCATCGCCAGCAGGTCGGCTGCGTTGCCGTTCTCGCCGCCCCCGGTGGAATCAGCGAGCGCAAACTCGGCCACAGCGGGACCAGGTTCACCGCGCGCAGCGCATCCACATAATCGGCGGGAAGGTCTTGCAACGTGCCGAGGTCGTGCAGGTCGTTCATGCTCGATCGATTCTAAGAACGTTCTGGTAAGAAGCGCGGGTTGGCGCCCTACGACAAGTCTACTAAAGTCCGATGGGGACCGACAATCACCGCCGCAATTGCGGCATTGCACCTGGGGCTCGGACCACAGATGGGGGGATGCTGTGTAACAGCGGCCGACCCTCATCGCGACTGCGAAAGAGCGCCCAGCGGGTGATGAGCCGCCTTAAGTCTCGATCCGGAAACCCACCTTGAGTGTTACCTGGAAGTGCGCGATGGCGCCGTCGTGGACGTGGCCACGCGTTTCAGTGACCTGGAACCAGTCGATGTTCTTGATGGTTTCGGCCGCCTTCGAGAGGGCATTGCGAATGGCCTCGTCGCTACTGCTGGTCGATGAGCCGACGAGCTCGATCAATTTGTAAGTGTTGGCAGACATGCAGTCTCCTTTTCCGGCAATCGATGGGCCCGGCGCGCCAGTCACGTGGCGTGAAGTTACGCTCATCGGTGCCAGCGCCGTCGGATAGCAATTGTGCTCCAGACTTCAGGACATGGAACGCGGTTGGGCTCCGGATTCCGGAACGATTTTTGCAACAGTGGCCGGTCCAATGTTCATCCGGATTCTTCCGAACTATCGCCCACGAAGGATGCTCGCTGATCGATCCCTGAATTTCATCGGCCGCCCCTCGTCCGGAGGCGGGTAAGATTTACTCTCTGCGGGCGCAAGTCATGCCGGCGCCAGCGGGTGCGGATGTCGGAACCGCCCTTTGGCAATCTCAACGGCGCACATGGTCGATCAAGTAATCGCGGAATTGCATGAGGTGGCGGTCCGCAAGGAAGCCCGCTTTCGGCGGTGGTTCCGGATCGCGCTCGCGATCAAGGGCATCGATGGCGCGCTCGAAACAATTGGCGGCACGTTGCTACTCTTCGTTGCCCCCGATCGACTGAACGAGATTTTCCTGCTCGCGACCGCAAGGGAGCTATCGAACCACCCCGATGACTGGATCGGCCGCGCAATTGTTCATGCCTCACAAGCCTTCTCGGTCGAAACCCAGAAATTCGCGAGCTTCTACCTGATCGGACACGGGCTCGTCAAGCTCCTGCTGGTCAGCGCCCTGTGGCGGGAAAAAAGATGGGCGTTCCCCGTTGCGCTATGGTTCCTGGGAATCTTCGTGATATATCAACTTTACCGCTTCACCCACACGCATTCGCCGCCGCTCATTCTCTTTTCGGCCTTCGATATCTTCGTATTGTGGGCCGTCTGGCGGGATCGTCAGTTGCTTCGCATCGAGCGCGCGACGGCCTGAGCCAGAACCGTCCAAACCACGCCAACCGTCGCTGCCACCGGGCGCGGCAGGCGATCCAAGTGTGCCCAAGCGCCGCGCAAACGCCGATGGTTTGCCCCCGGCGCGATCAGCGCTCCGCCGTTGACGCGCCGCCTGCGCTTGCCTACTATGAGTCGCCAGCGCGAAGGACAGTGCAACGCCTGCTGTCCGTGTCATAAGGGAAAGCCACCGGACGCCGGCCGTGCCTCCCGCTCACACCAACTGCGAGGCGCACCATGAAGCTCATCTGGAAGTTCAACCTCGTGTTGCTTGGCATTTTTGCACTCGGCTTCCTGGTCGCGGGCTATGTTTCCTATCACGCCCTGCAGGCGAACGCGCGGGAGGAAACCGTACAAAACGCGCGTCTCATGATGGAAGCGGCGCTGGCCTCGCGCAATTACACGACCGGGCAGATCAAACCGTTGCTCGACGTCCAGATGCGCTACAACTTCCTCCCGCAATCGGTTCCGGCGTACGCCGCCACCGAGCAGTTTAACGACGTGCGCAAGAATCATCCGGACTTTTCCTACAAGGAAGCGACGCTCAACCCCTCCAATCCGCG
>JANXZT010000541.1 GCA_025355395.1 Betaproteobacteria bacterium | reverse complement strand
ATCGCGCGCTGGAGGGTTTTGATGAGCCCGAGGATTTGCGCCTGGATCGTGACATCGAGCGCCGTCGTCGGCTCGTCGGCAATCAGGAGCGAGGGGCGGCAGACCAGCGCCATGGCGATCATCGCCCGCTGGCGCAATCCTCCGGAGAGCTCGAACGGGTAATTGCGCAGGGCACGCGCCGGATCGGGAAAACCCACCAACCGCAGCATCTCCTGGGTGCGGGCCATGCCTTCGCGGTGCCCGACCTTGTGGTGGATGAAGAGCGCTTCGCTCACCTGGTCGCCGACCGTGTGCAGCGGCGACAGCGACACCATCGGCTCCTGGAAGATCATTGAGATGTGGCGCCCGCGAATCCCGCGAATGACCGCCCCGTCGGGGGCGAGACGCGTGATGTCGACCGGAGGCGCGGTACTTCCCGGCGCGGTGAACAGAATTTGGCCCGACGTGATGTGCCCCGTCTTGGGCAGGATGCGCATGATGGCCTGCGCCGTGACCGACTTGCCCGACCCCGATTCACCGACCAGAGCGAGGGTCGCGCCCGCCTTGATGCGAAAGGAAATCCGATCAAGCGCGGGCGCCATCGTACCGCGGTTGTCGAATTCGATCGACAGATCGCGGATGTGGATCAGGTCCGGCAACGGGTTCTCCTCGCGCAACAGACCCCTTCAGCCGGCAACTTCGGGTTGCCGGTGCTGATCGCATTAGCCAATGTTTCCTCCGTTATTACGTCAGTCTTGTCGCGACGCTTGGGCCTTGCTTCCGGCCGGCCGCTGACCGCGAGAATGCCCGTACTCCGCGGCGCCGTCGAGTCCCCCGGGTGCGTACCGGCCAGGATACGACCGCGGCCTGTCCTTCCGCGGCCGCACGGCGGTTGTCGTGCACATCACTCGTCGGAGTCGGGGAGGATGCAGGCTGCCGCAACGGCGACGCCGGGCCGCCGCCTCATTCGGTTGCCGTCAACCGGAACGCGGGGACAGGCTGGGCGTAACCCTTGAGGACCAGGGGGCCTAGGTTCTCCACTTTCGCGATATCGTCGATCGCGGCCCGGGCGCGCCGGTCGAGCAGCACCTCCCCGGGCCCGGCCTCGGCGCACAGCCGAGCCGCGAGGTTGACGACACTGCCGATCGCCGAATAATCGAAGCGCCCCTCGTAGCCGAACGCGCCGAGGGTCGCAAATCCCTGGGCGATACCGATGCCGAGGTCGAGATCGTAACCGAGCTTCGACCACCGCGCGCGCAATGGATTGAACTCCGCCTGCATTCGCAGCGCCATGTTCGCGGCCCGCTTCGCCGCGTCAGGCACCGGCAGCGGATCGTTGAAAAAAAGCAGGATGCCGTCACCGGCGAAGCGGTCGAGGGTGCCCTCGTATTCGTTGATGAGCGCTCCCATGGTGGCGTGGTACTCCCGCAGCACCGACTGCACTTCCTCCGGCTCGGCCGAGTCGGTAAACGCAGTAAAGCCGCGCAGGTCGACAAATACGTAGCAGATCTCGCGCCGGTGTGGAGCAAGGATCGATTTCTCGCCGGCCGAGACGATGGCGTCCGCGACGCTCGGCGCGAAGAAGCGCTTGAGTTGCCCCATCCGCTCGAGCTGCGCCACTTGCTCGGTGACGCGCTCCTCGAGCTTAACATTCCATTCGTGCAGCACCTCGGCCTGGCGCCGAACCTCGTCCTGCAGCGATTTCACGCGCAACAACGAACGCACCCGCGCGAAAAGCTCCGGTTGATTGATGGGCTTACCCAGGAAATCGTCCGCGCCGGCATCGATGCCCTTGACACGCTCCTGTTGCGGGTCGAGCGACGTAACCAGAACGATGGGCAGCAGCGCGGTTTTCGGATCCGCGCGCAAACGCGCGCACACGTCGTATCCAGAGAGCCCCGGCATCATGATGTCGAGCAGAATGAGGTCGGGTTGTTCCGAGGCAACCTTCACCAGCGCCTCTTCGCCGTTGACTGCCGTCGCGACCGCGTAGCCCTTGACGGTGAGGAGGTCGGCCAGGAGCTTTACGTTATGCGGGGTGTCATCGACCACCAGCACTTTGGCCGGCGCGATCATTGGTCCCCCGCGCTTGCGCCCGTCGCCGCTGCGCTGCCCCCCGAGGGGGCGCAATTCGCGCCTTGGGACTGCCCTGCGGCGCTCATGGCCGCGCTTTCTCCAGCATGGCGCGGACGGCGTCCAGGAATTCCTTGAGGTTGATCGGCTTGCCGACATAGCCGTCGAATCCGGCTTCGGTGATTTGCTTGCGGTCCTGCTGCATGACCGAGGCAGTCACCGCGATAACCGGTATGGCGGCCGTCGCCGGATTGGCGCGCAGCACGCCAAGCGCGTCGATGCCACTCATTCCCGGTAACTGGATATCCATCAGAATGAGCTCGGGATTGCGCTCCAGGGCGAGCCGGATGCCATCCTCGGCCGTTCCGGCCTCCACCGTGGCGTAGCCCTTCACCTGCAGCACGTCGCGGACGAGCTTCATGTTTTTTTCGTTGTCTTCGACGATCAGGATGAGGCTCATTATTTTAGGGAACCTCTGAACAAGTCGCACGCTGCTGCCAAATGCGGCGTC
>JANXZT010000530.1 GCA_025355395.1 Betaproteobacteria bacterium | reverse complement strand
GTGTCGGGTCGATGCCCGGCGAGAAGGTTCCACGTGGAACACAGGCCACGCGGCCGGCGCAGTGGCATTCCAGCATTCGCCTGAAACGATCGTCCCAAGTCCCGCACCCGCATGCGATTTCCAGAAAAATTTGATGTGATCGTGGTCGGTGGAGGCCATGCCGGCACCGAGGCGGCGCTCGCGGCTGCCCGGATGGGACGACGCACGTTGTTGCTCACCCACAGCATTGAAACGCTGGGCCAGATGTCTTGTAACCCGTCGATCGGGGGCATCGGGAAAGGCCACCTGGTTCGGGAAGTGGACGCCTTGGGCGGGGCGATGGCCTTGGCGACGGACGAGGCGGGCATTCAATTCAGGATTCTCAACTCGAGCAAAGGTCCGGCTGTGCGCGCCACCCGAGCCCAGGCCGATCGCCTCCTTTATCGGCAGGCGATACGTTTCCGCCTGGAGAACCAGCCGAATCTCACCCTCTTTCAGCAGGCCGTGGACGACATCACCGTGGACGGGACGGCGAGTGGAGACCGCGTCACTGGTGTCGTAACCCAGATCGGCGTCCGCTTTCAAGCGTGGACCGTTGTGCTGACGGCCGGCACATTCCTGTCAGGGTTGGTGCATGTCGGGCTGGCCCATCATGAAGCGGGACGGGCCGGTGATCCGCCTGCAAGGACCCTCGGCGCGCGCCTGCGCGAACTTCGGCTGCCCGTGGGCCGGCTCAAAACGGGCACACCACCCCGGCTCGATGGTCGCAGCATCGACTTTGCGGCGCTCCAGATACAACCGGGAGACACGCCGGCGCCGGTGTTTTCATTCGTCGGTCGCCGCGAGATGCACCCACGGCAGCTCCCGTGCTGGATAACCTCGACCAATCCGCGGACCCATGAAATCATCCGCGGCGGCCTCGACCGTTCGCCAATGTACACCGGCGTCATCGAAGGTGTCGGCCCGCGGTACTGCCCGTCCATCGAAGACAAGGTCAGCCGTTTCGCCGACCGGGCGAGCCACCAGATCTTCCTCGAGCCGGAAGGCCTGACCACCCACGAGATTTATCCGAACGGCATCTCGACGTCACTGCCCTTCGATGTCCAGTTGGCGCTGGTCCAATCGATTAAAGGCTGCGAACGCGCCCACATCCTGCGTCCCGGCTATGCCATCGAGTACGACTATTTCGACCCGCGGGCGCTGCGTCCGACACTGGAGACCCGGGCGATCGCCGGGCTTTTCTTTGCCGGCCAGATCAACGGCACCACGGGGTACGAGGAAGCCGCGGCGCAGGGGTTGTTGGCGGGGATCAATGCGGCGCGATTTGCTGTGGACGAGGAGGGCTGGTATCCGCGCCGCGACGAGGCTTATCTCGGCGTCCTGGTCGACGATCTGATCACCCGGGGCGTCACCGAGCCTTATCGCATGTTCACCTCCCGCGCCGAGTACCGATTGCAGTTGCGCGAGGACAACGCGGACATGCGGCTGACAGAAGCGGGGCGACGACTGGGCTTGATCGACGACGCACGCTGGGCTGCGTTCTCCATGAAACGCGACGCGGTCGCCCGGGAGCTCGAACGGCTCAAAGACACCTACGTCAACCCGCAAGTGCTGGCGGCGCACCACGTGGAACGCGTGCTGGGGCAGCCGATCGAGCGCGAGTATTCCCTCGCGAGCCTCCTATCCCGCCCTGAAGTGACTTACAGCGCGCTGATGACGATTCCCGGTGCGGGCCCGGCCGCAGATGACGCGGCGGTCGCCGAACAGGTGGAGGTGTCGATCAAATACGCTGGGTATATCGATCGTCAGCGCAGCGAGATCGGACGACGGCTGGACCAAGATCAGCTTGCACTGCCCGCCGGAGTCGACTATCGACAGGTGCGCGGCCTTTCCACCGAGGCGCAACAAAAGCTCAATGCGCACCAGCCGGCGACGATTGGTCACGCCAGCCGGATTTCCGGCGTTACCCCGGCCGCGATTTCGCTCCTGCTGGTTCACCTCAAACGCGGGTTTTCGGTGCCGCAGGCCGAAGCCCTTAAAACGGCCGCAACGGCCGGGCGAGGCTCGGCTTGATCGCGGTTGCCGATCTTGACGAAGGGCTGGCGCGGCTCACCGCATCCGGCATTGCGTTGCCCGACGGGGCCACGCATCAACTCGCGGCCTATCTTGCGTTGCTCGCCAAGTGGAACCGCACCTTCAATTTAACGGCGATCCGTGAACCCGAACGCATGGTGACGCATCATGTGCTCGACTCGTTGGCGATCCTGCCGCACCTTCCCGACCGACGAGGCCTTCGGATCGCCGACGTGGGCAGCGGTGGCGGCGTCCCCGGCGTACCGCTTGCGATTGTTCGGCCCGATTGGTTCGTGACGCTCATCGACAGCAATCACAAGAAAGGCGCCTTCCTGCGGCAGGTTGCGGCCGAGCTAGGCCTTCATAACGCCGAGATCGTCACCAAACGAGCCGAGGAGCACCTGCCCTCCGTGCCGTTCGACGTGGTCGTTTCGCGCGCGTTTTCCGACCTTGCCACGTTCGTGACCGTGGGGCTGCCGCTGCTGGCGCCGGGCGGCCGGTTGGTCGCGATGAAGGGCGTTTTCCCGTATGAAGAGCTGACCGAGGTGGCCGCCGACGTGCGTGTACAGGGGACTTACCCCGTTACCGTGCCGGGGCTCGATGCCGAACGCCACGTCGTGATCATGGAGCGGTCATGACCCGGATCATCGCCGTTGCCAATCAGAAGGGCGGTGTCGGCAAGACCACCACCAGTGTCAATCTGGCGGCCAGCTTCGCTGCGATGAAGCGCCGGGTCCTGCTGGTCGATCTTGATCCGCAGGGCAACGCGACGACCGGCTCAGGAATTGATAAGCGTGCGCTCACTTCCACCATTTACCACGTACTTCTTGGCGAGCGGACGATCGAAGAGGTGCGCGTCAACTCGCCAAGCGGCGGCTACGATGTGCTCCCCGCCAATCGCGAGCTCGCCGGTGCCGAGGTGGAGCTGGTCTCGTTGCCGGAGCGGGAGACAAGGCTCAAGGACGCCCTGGCCGAGGCACTGCAGCAGGTCCGTATCGCGATCACCTCCATCGCCACCGACTACGACTTTATCCTGCTCGACTGTCCGCCGTCGCTGTCGCTACTGACCCTGAATGGTCTTTGCGCCGCCGACTCGGTGCTGATCCCCATGCAATGCGAGTACTACGCCCTCGAAGGCCTGTCGGATCTGGTGCAGACGATGAAGAAGGTGCGGGCGCACTCGAATCCCTCGCTCGAGGTCGAAGGGTTGCTGCGAACAATGTACGACCCGCGCAACACCCTCGCGCTGAACGTCGGTGCGGAACTCGAAAAACATTTTGGCGAAAAGCTCTACCGCACGGTAATTCCCCGCAACGTACGTCTGGCCGAAGCGCCCTCGCACGGCATTCCCGTGCTCTATCTCGACAAGGGATCGAAGGGCGCACAGTCGTACCTGGCGCTGGCGGGCGAGATGTTGCGCCGCATGGAAGCCGCAGCAGCGCCGATGGCAGCCGCAGCCGCTGCGCCGGCCGCCTGACGCTTCACCGGAGATGACGATGATCCGACCCAAGGGCCTCGGCCGCGGCCTCGATGCCCTGCTCGCGGGCGGTGACGATTCAAATGGCGAATCGCTGCAGACCATCGGCATTGACCGGCTGCTGCCGGGCAAATATCAGCCGCGCACACGCATGGACGATGCCTCGCTGGAGGAGCTTGCACAATCGATTCGCGAACAGGGAGTGATGCAGCCGGTGCTCGTCCGGCCGGTGGGTGGGCGTTTCGAAATCATTGCGGGCGAGCGCCGATGGCGCGCCGCGCAGCGCGCGGGCTTGAAAACGATTCCCGCACTGGTGAAACCCGTCTCCGATCAGGCCGCACTGGCCCTCGCGCTGATCGAAAACATCCAGCGCGAAGATCTGAATCCGCTCGAGGAAGCCAACGGGTTGCAACGGCTGATCGACGAATTCGGAATGACCCACGAGGCAGCCGCCAAAGCGGTCGGCCGCTCACGCAGCGCCGTCACCAATCTTCTGCGCCTGCGCGAACTCGCCAAGCCGGTTCAGGAGTATCTGCTGGCGGGGCACATCGACATGGGCCATGCGCGGGCACTCCTCGCTCTGGCGTCGGGACAGCAAACGGCGGCCGCTGCACGCATCGTGGCGCAAGGCCTCTCCGTGCGCGAGGCCGAACGGCTGGTGCACGCGTTCCGCGACCCCGCGAAATCGCGATCGCCAAAGCCCAAACCTTCGCCCGATCGCGATGTCGCGCGGCTGCAGGACGAGCTTGCAGAGCGCCTGGGCGCGCCGGTAATCATCCAGGCGCGGAAAAAAAAGGGCGCCGGCCGCGTGATCATCGACTACTCGAGTCTCGAGCAACTCGACGGGATACTGGCGCGGATGCGGTGACGCGAGCCGAGAAGCAGGGGCCCCGAGCCGAAGGCAAGGGGATGCGACTGGGGCGAGTCGGCCCGCGAGGCCGACACCACCGCACTGTGGTGACCACAAGTCGTGCGGAGGCCGAGGTGACGCGGACCGGCGCGTACGGGGATGCGACCGAAGCGCATCGCCACATGAGGCCGACCGCGCCGAGCTCGCAGACAGACCGTAGTGCGGAGGCCGAGGTGACGCGATCCGGTAAATGACGCGGGACTATTCGGGCGTCAGGCGGGTCGCAAAAGAACCGCGCGTCCGCATTGGCTTAGTGGCGGTTGGCAGCTTGGCGGCAGGCATTCTGCGATTTTTACGCACGAAGCATGCGGACGTTAATCGGCCCAACCATTCAGTCGATGAGTGAGTTTCAATGGATCGAAACTTAAACGACGAGCGCAGGATCGTCGTCGGATTGCACCCGGCGCACCTGGACACCCCACAATATCAGCGATCACGTCCGCTCCGGAGGGGCTCCACTTGACATCGGGCGTCGATGGTAAGCGCGGCCTTGTGGATTCCATCTGATACGATCAAGATTGCCGCGCCCGAGGGTCCTTGTGTTTCGGTTCAGGATTCGGGTGATTGACCAATTCGAAATCACAGTCGGGGGAGACCTATGACAACACCCAGTCGCATTTGCACCTTTAATCGTCGCACTGTGCTCAAGGGCGCCGCCGCCGCCGCTGCCCTGCAATTGGCACCGCCCTTCATCGGCCAGGCACGCGGTGAGACACCGCTGCGGATCGGCATGGTCGATCCCCTGACCGGCGTCTATGCGGCGGTTGCCCAGAATGAAGTGACGGGCGCCAAGCTTGCCGTCGCGCAGATCAATGCCAAGGGCGGCATCCTCGGGCGGCCCATCGAGCTCCTGGTCGAGGACTCGGCGAACGACGTCGGCACCGGCGTGCAGAAGGCGCGCAAGCTGATCGAGCGCGATCAGGTCACCTTTCTCATCGGCGATGTGAATTCCGGCATCGCCCAGGCCATCGCCCAGGTCAGCAACGAGAAGAAAATACTGCACATCGTGTCCGGCGGCCACACCGACACGATCACGGGAAGCGATTGCAAGTGGAACGTTTATCGCGTCTGCAACACAACGAGCATGGAGGCCAACGCGGTCGCCGAGCTCCTCTTCACCAAATACGGCAAGAAGTGGCATTTCATCACCCCGGACTACGCCTTCGGCCACACCCTTCAGAAGGCCGCGGCGGCCGATTTGCAGAAGCTCGGCGGCACGATAACCGGCAACGAGCTCACGCCGCTCGGCACCACCGACTTCTCGGCCTATCTCATCAAGGCGCGTGCCGCCAACCCGGACGTCCTGCTGGTCCTGCCACAGGGCTCCGACATGGTCAATTGCCTGAAGCAGATCGCGCAGTTCGGCATCGCAAAGCAAATCCATGTTGCGGGTCTGCAGCAGGAGCTTGAATCGCTCGAGGCGATGCCGCCCGAGGCGCGCGTTGGCATCTGGATGTTCGAGTGGTACTGGAAGCAGCCGGGCGTGCCGGGCGTCGAGAAGTTCGTCGCCGATATCCGCAAGATGAACGGCGGCAAGGTTCCCACCGCGCGTCACTGGTTCGGCTACACCTCGGTCCATACCCTTGCAGCCGTCGCCAACAAGGAAAAGACCCTCGATGCGAAAAAACTCGCCGAGGCGCTCGGCGGTTTCGAGCTGTCGGACGATATCAAACTCCAGCCCAACAAATGCTATTACCGCAGGGGTGACCACCAGCTTATGACCTCGTCCTTCGTGGGCGAAGCGCTGTCCAAGCCGGCCGGCGATCCCGAGGATCTATTCCGCGTCGATCAAGTGGTTGCGGGCGACAAGACCGCACCACCCGAGAATGCAACCGGGTGCAAGCTGCAGTGGCCGGCCTGAATCCGGCAGGCAATGCCCGAGGGGGTATCCTCGGGCGTCGTTCCCATGACAGGTGTGCTTGGGAAAGCAGTGGCGCATGCGGCCCAACACGGCTCGAGCATGGCGCGGGCGTGGATGTGAATCGGCGATGACCCAGCTTCTTCTCTTCAACGTCACGAACGGGCTGATCATCGGCGCCTTCTACGTGCTGATGGCGCTTGGGTTGTCCCTCATTCTCAATTTGAGCAATGTGATCAACTTCGCCCACGGCGGCTTCCTCGTAGTCGGCGGCTACATCGCCTACACGATCACACCCTATGTCGGGTTCTGGGGCGCGTTGCTGATCGCACCGCCGCTCACCGCCATCATCGGCCTGGCCATCGAACGGACGCTCATCAGGCCGCTCTACAAGCGCGATCCGCTCTACAGCCTGCTGCTGACCTTCGGCCTGGCTTTCGTCTTCGAGGACGGCACCCGTTTCATCTGGGGCGCGCAGGGCAAGCCGGTGACCGTTCCCGCCGTCCTGGCGCAGCCCTTGAGCTCCGATTTCTTTTTCATCACTGGCTACCGCTTGTTCATGGTCGGCACCGTGGCCGTCGCGGTCGCGTTGCTCTTCGTGCTATTGCGCTACACCCGCCTCGGTATTCGCATCCGCGCCGGCACCCTCGACCTCGAAACCGTCGCGGCGCTCGGCATCAATGTGGGCAGGCTGCGTTCGCTCAATTTCGCCGTCGGAATTTTTCTCGCCGGCCTGAGCGGCGTACTTGCCGCAGGTCAGCTCGGCCTGGAGCCGACTATGGGAGCGGGACTACTGATGCCGAGCTTCATCGCCATCATCGTCGGCGGTGTCGGTAGCCTCACCGGCACACTGCTTGGCGGTTTGCTGATCGGCGTCGCCTCGGGCATCACCGCGGTGTTCCTGCCGGCGGCGAGCGAGGCGATCATGTATGTGCTGATGGCCGTGGTTCTCCTGATCCGGCCGCGCGGCCTGCTCGGTGAAGAAGGCATGATGACATGAGCGGACCGGTGCGGGCGCGCAGGTTGCTGGCGCTCGCGGCGATCTGGGCGGCGTTGCTGCTCGCGCCTTATTGGATGGCGCCGCTCGGTGGCTATACCGCCCTCGGCACGCGCGTTCTCGTGCTCGGATTGGCCGCCATGTCGGTAAATTTCCTTCTCGGATTCACCGGCGTGCTGTCGTTCGGTCATGCGGCGTATTTCGGGCTCGGCGCCTATGGCGCTGGCCTCGCGCTGAAATTCCTGGCACCGAGCACGCCTCTCGCGCTGTTGTGCGGCATGCTGCTTGGCGGCATTGCCGGCGCGTTGTTGGGCGCGCTCATCGTGCGCCGGCGCGGCGTCTACTTCGCGATGGTCACCATCGCCTTTGGGCAGGTCTTCTACTACATCGCCTTTCAATGGAGCTCGCTGACCGGCGGCGATGACGGGTTGCGCGGGTTTTCGCGCCAGCCGCTCGATCTCGGTTTCGCGACAATCGACATTTTGTCGAACGCCAACGCGTTCTACTACTTCGTCTTGTTTTGCATGGCGCTGGCGATTGGGGTGATGGGCTTTATCCTGCGCTCCCCCTTTGGACGGACGATGATCGCGATTCGCGAAAATGAGCGGCGCGCCCGCTTTCTCGGAATTCCCGTCGACCGCCACATCTGGATCGCCTTTACGCTGTCCTGCTTTTTCATGGGGTTCGCCGGCGCGCTCTATGCCCTCGTGAACAACTTCGCCGATCCGCGGGGGTTGCACTACAGCCAGTCCGGCGATTTCGTGATGATGGCCGTCATGGGCGGCATGCGCAGCTTCTGGGGCCCGCTGCTTGGCGCGGCGGTTTTCGTCGTACTGCAGGATTACCTGTCGAGCATCACCATCAATTGGATGTCGTTCGTCGGCATGCTGTTCGTGGCGATCGTGCTGTTCTTTCCGCGCGGCTTGCTCGGCTTCATCCGGCGCAAAAGCGAACCATAGGCGTGCTCGAGGTAAGGAACATCAGCAAGCGCTTTGGCAGCCTGGTCGCGGTGCGCGACGTATCGCTCAGCGTGAAGAAGGGCGAGCTGCGCGCCATCATCGGACCAAACGGTGCCGGCAAGACTACCTTCTTCAATCTCATCAGCGGCTTTTTCCCGCCAACCACGGGAACGATCGCATTCGACGGACAGGACATCACGGCGCTCCCCGCGCATAAGCGCGTTGGCCTTGGCATGGCCCGCACCTTCCAGATTACCGAGATCTTTCCGGAACTCACGGTGTTCGAGAACGTGCGCATCAGCACGGAAGTGGCCGATGGGTTTCGCCTGCGCCCCTGGATCAGCCGGACCGAGAAGGCCCGGGTCCGTCGCCAAGTCGGGGAGATGCTCGAACTCACAGGTCTTGGCACCAAATCCGACCGGCTGGTAGGAGAGCTGTCCCATGGGGACCAGCGAGCTGCCGAGATCGCGATGGCGCTGGCGCTGCGGCCGCGTCTATTGCTACTCGACGAGCCGACCGCGGGCATGGGGGACCAGGAGACCTACGAGATGACGCAGCTCATCCGTCGCCTGCACCGCGAGAGCAATTTCACCATCGTGCTTATCGAGCATGACATGCGCGTCGTCTTTCATCTCGCCGACCGGGTTACGGTACTCGACCAAGGCAGCCTTCTCGCCGAAGGCACGCCCCAGGAGATCGCTGCCAACGAGGCCGTGCAGTCCGCATACCTGGGCAAAGCCGCATGAGTGCAGCGCTCACTGCCGAAGGCCTTTACACCTATTACGGGAAGAGCCATATCCTGCACGGCGTCAGCCTGGAGGTTGCCGAAGGTCAGATCACGGCGCTGCTCGGCCGCAACGGTGCCGGCAAAACCACTACCTTGCGCACGCTCATGGGTTTGACACCCGCGCGCCAGGGACGCGTGATGATCTTCGGAGCAGACGCCACCCGTTGGCAGACATTCCGGATCGCCGCGAGCGGGGTCGGCTACGTTCCTGAGGGGCGAAGAATCTTTGCCAATCTCAGCGTCGAGGAAAATCTGAAAGTGCCGCTGGAGCGCGACGGGCCGTGGACGATCACTCGGGTCTACGAGCTGTTTCCACGGTTGGCCGAGCGCAAGCTCAGCCGCGGGCGCCAGCTCTCCGGCGGCGAGCAGGAGATGCTGTCGATTGGCCGTGCGCTCCTGCTCAATCCCAGACTGCTCATTCTCGACGAGCCATCGCAGGGCCTGGCCCCGCTGATCGTTCGCGAGGTTTTTCGCATAGTGTCGCAAATGCGCGATGAGGGGATTTCCGTGCTGCTGGTCGAGCAGAATGCACGCATGAGCCTTGAGATTGCCGATCATGCTTACGTGCTGGACAATGGTGGCATCGTCTATTCGGGAAATGCACGCGAGCTCGCCGCCGATGAATCCCGTGTTCGAGAACTAACGGGCGCCAGCGCGGAGGCGTGGACGCGCTCATAGCCGGCTCACCAGTCTCGGCGGCGCTTGGTAATTGGGGCTGACGTTTTCAGGCATTGCATGGCGGATCACGTCCAGACCGGACAATTCACTTCGCGCTCCCGGCACTACCCATTTCATGATCCACCAATGGCTGCAGGCGTCTGCAACCTTGTGGGTCCGGCTTCCAGCCTTACGACATCATCGCCACATCACTCGTCATTGCGATGGCATCGTTCGCCTCGAGGCAGAAGCCTGACCGGCATGAAATGATGCGCGGAAGAGCATCACCCTCTCACCCCAGCTGTTGCAACATCGACTCGCCGCCTGATACCTCGAACTTCCCCGGCGCCTCGACCTTGAGCGTTTTGACCACGCCATCGTCGACGAGCATCGAAAAACGCTGGCATCGCGTGCCCATGCCCCGGGCGTTGAGATCGAGCTCGAGGCCGAGCGCCTTGGCGTACGTTCCGCTGCCGTCGCCCATCATCCGGATCTTGCCTGCTGCTTTTTGCTCCCGCGCCCACGCGCCCATCACAAAGGCGTCGTTGACCGAGAGGCAGATGACATCGTCCACGCCCTTGCGCTTCAGCGCGTCGATGTTGGTCAGATAACTGGGCACATGCTTCGCGGAACAGGTTGGCGTGAACGCGCCCGGCAGTCCGAAGATCACCACTTTCTTGCCGCGCGTCAGGTCCTCGACCTTGAACTCGTTGGGCCCGAGGGTGCAGCCGGGTATTTCGGTCTCGATATATTCATACAGCGTGCCCGGCGGCAGCCGGTCGCCCACTTTGATCGTCATTGCCTTCTCCTTCGTGATTGTCAAGCCGGCGCGTATTTTCGTGCGCGACGGCCGCACAGGATTACAGGCATTCGCCGCGATTTCAACCCTCCACTTGAACCGGGCGCCCGCTGGCGGTAGGGTATCGCCTCGGCCGGGCCGGCCGGCATGGGGAGGACACGCCGTGGTAACACCAAAAATAGCCGCCACGCCCGCACGCAGGCGCTCGGCGACGACAACGCTGCTGATTGCTACCCGCAAGGGTTTGTGGACGCTGCAAAGCGACGAGAGCCGACGCGCATGGAAGCTCAATGGACCGCACTTCCTGGGAAATGTCGTGCACCACGCAGTGCTCGATCCACGCGATGGCCGCACGCTCCTGGCGGCGGCCCGCACCGGGCATCTTGGCCCCACCATCTTTCGCTCGTCTGACCGTGGCCGCACCTGGAAAGAAGCGTCGCAACCGCCAGCATTCAAGGCCGGCAGTGGCCGCACCGTCGATCACACCTTCTGGCTTGCGCCGGGACACGCGAGCGAGCCGGGCGTCTGGTACGGGGGCACGTCGCCACAGGGCCTGTTCCGGTCGATCGACGGCGGCGTGAGTTGGCACGGTGTCGACGGTTTCAACGAGCACGCGCAGCGCAAGGCGTGGTGCGGCGGCGACCAGGACGGCACGCCCGACGGACCGAAGCTGCACTCGATCCTGATCGACCCGCGCGATCCGGCGCATCTTTACATCGGCATGTCGAGCGGCGGTGTGTTCGAATCGACCGCGGCGGGCGCGGACTGGCGGCCACTCAATCGCGGTGTACGTGCCGACTTCCTTCCGCAGCCGGACCCGGAGTATGGTCACGATCCTCATTGCGTGCGCATGCATCCGCAATCGCCGGATCGGCTGTATCAACAGAATCACTGCGGCATTTACCGGTTGGATCGGCCCTCCGAAAACTGGATGGATATCGGGGCGACGATGCCGAAGTCGGTAGGCTCGATCGGCTTCCCGTTGGTGCTGCATCCCCACGACGTCGACACGTTGTGGGTGTTTCCAATGGATGGCTCGAGCGTGTGGCCGCGCGTTTCGCCGGGTGGCCGGCCCGCCGTGTATCGCAGTGTCAATGGCGGGCGCACATGGCAACGGCAAGCGACCGGTCTGCCGGCCTCGCAGGCGTGGTGGACGGTCAAGCGCCAGGCCATGACGGCCGATCGCGCGCCGACCGTGGGCGTCTACTTCGGCACGACCAGCGGCGAAGTCTGGGGCACTCGCGACGAAGGCAGGCGCTGGCGGGCGCTCGCGCGTCATCTGCCCCACATTTACGCCGTTGAAGCGGTCTAACGGCGTCGCCCCTGGGCGATTGCCAACGCCGAGGCCGCCTGCATGATCGTCCGGATTCCGGGCCTCCTGCGCTCCTACACCGCGGGCGCCGCGATCGTGGAGGTGAAGGCCAGCGCCGCGCATCCTGACGCAAGTCCCGGCGCCTCGGTGGACAGTGTTCTGCGGGAGCTCGATCGGCGTTTCCCCGGCCTGCGCTTCCGGATCATCGACGAGCAAGCCGCCGTGCGGCCTCATATCAAGCTCTTTCTTGACGGGTTGCTCGTCCGTGACCTCGCACACCCCGTGAAGGCCGCGGCGGAGCTCATGATCGTGGGTGCCCTGTCCGGCGGCTGAGCCGCGGTCGAAGCGGCCCATCTGCGGCGCCCCGGAGCCTCCATTGCGCCGCAGCATTCCGTTGCCGCCGCCGGTTCGGAGCCGCTATAATCGACGAGTTTGCGCGAGGCGCGCGACCGAAGTGCATGCGTGTTCCCTCCGTCGATCTCCGGTTCCATCCGCACGGTGCTCAAGTGGCAGCTCTTTGCAACGGCCGCGTTGGCCGCTGTGGCGGGACTCATCGCCGGAGTGCATGGCGCCCTGTCGGCAGTCCTGGGCGGCGTG
>JANXZT010000042.1 GCA_025355395.1 Betaproteobacteria bacterium | reverse complement strand
GGATCGACGAGCGCCGGGTAGGTGACATGGGCCGCGCTCCAGTCGACGCGCACCCTTGTCGGGCCCGATTGCGCCCAGCACCGCAACCGTCGGAATATCGTCCGCGGGCAGCAGGACAGCCATGCGTGGCTGCCGGGGCGTTGCGCGAAGCGACGCGGCCGGTCCCTCGTCTCCCGGCGTCTGCGAGGCCCAGACTCCCGGCGCACCGTGAGGAATCACGTCGACGCGCGTTCCCGGGAAATATCGCTTCAGCTCGGCCGCGGCCCACTGCGACGGCGCGATGACGAACGCCGCGCCCTCGAGCAGCCGGCCGTGGCGGGTCCGCCAGTCGACGATGTCCACGTGCGCGAACGCCGGCTGCGCCTTGAGGCACGCGTTGCAGCGCACCGGATCGGTTTCTCCGCCGCAGTAGGTTCCATCCGGGGTCAGAAAGGTGATGGTCGGGCTGGCGAAGTTGATGTCGTGCACGGTGTACCCATACGGCAGCCGCAGCGCCTGCATCGCGCTCATCAGCCCTTCGCGGCAACCCGAGATGTTGTGCAAGTGGAGGAGCTCGATGCGAAAGCTCGCGCAGATGCCCTGCACGAATCCCGGCCATGACTCCCCGGGCAAGCGGTCGAGCTCGAAGATGCGCACGTTGCCTTGAGCGACATGCTCTTCGAGCTGCCATCGGTCGCCCACCGCGATCGCGAGATAGTGGCGGTAATGTTGGCGGGAAGCATCGATGAGCGCGCGCACATGGTGCTCGGTCCCGCCGCCGTGGCCGTGGATGACGTGCAGCAGGCCGCGCTGCGTAAGCGCATGCGCACGCCACTGCGCGAGCGCCGCCTCACGCAGCGGCCGCAGCGGATCAGCCGCGATGTAGGCACTCTCCATGGGTTCGTAATGCGGATGGCGCGCCGTGAGCAGCGCCAGATTGCGAACGCCCAAGGCGGCCTTCCGGCCCTGGAAGGAGCGGGCACCCAGGTGCAGCACGAAGGCATCGTCGCAAAGCACATTGCGATACCCGACCGCAAATCCACGCTGGCAGAAGTCATTCTCCTCGCCGTATCCGAGGCCGAACGCCGGGTCGAATACGCCGATGGCATCGATCAGTGCGCGGCTGACATACATGCAGAAGCCAACGCCGGTCGGCAGGTCCGGATAAGTTGGAACAGCGGCGCGCGCGAGTGCGGCGCGCACCGGCTCGGGATCATCATTCTCCGGCCACGGATTGTTCTCGCAAAAACGCGGAAACGAGCAGATCTCGGCATTGTTGGAAAACGGCGTGATGGTGCCGAACGATGGGTTGGAAGCGGCGCAGCGAACCATGGCCGTGAGCCATCCGCGCGTCACCACGGTGTCGGAATTGAGCAACACCACATCCGCGCGAGAAAGCTGCATCCCGCGGTTGGCGGTCCCCGTGAAGCCCAGGTTCGCGTCATTGCGCAACAGCGTGAGATGAGGCAGATTGCGCGCCGCCAGTCGTGCGAAGAAAGATGCGATCGCCGGATCGGGTGAGGCATCATCGATCAGGATCAGCCGGTACGGCCAGTCGGTGTGCGCGAGCACGCTATCGACGCAGCGCGCAACATCGGCGGCTGCGTCATAAACAGGAACGACCACGTCGATCACGTCATCCTCGGGGTTGCGCGCCTGTGTCATGGCGTCAACGTGCGTTCACCGGCCAACGCGGCGTTGCCACCACCTGCGTGCACGCAGCCATGGCAACTGCAGCCACCACCGCAGGGTCTCGCGATAGCCGATGATGCGTTCCTGCGCCGCCAGCGCTGCATCCATGCTGCCTTTCTCCTGCTCGAGGGTCCGCAACGCCGACTCAAGCCCCGCAACGGCTTTTGCACGGGCGGCCAGCTCTTCACCCATCGATGCCAGCTCTTCAGGAATCGATTCAAGCTTCTTGCGCGTGGCTGACAATGCGCTCCCATGGGACTCGCGCGCCGTATTGCATGCGAGAAGCTGCGCATCCCGCTCCACAACGACGCGCTGATGAACCGCGAGAAGGTCCTCGAGATGCCGCACATGCGCCGCCTGTTCCGTCAACGCGGTGTCGCGGGCGCGCAAGAGACCATCCAGGCGCAGCGCTTCCGCGGCCGCGGCCTCTGCTCTTCGCAACTCGCTGTTGTCGCGGTCGGTAAAAAGCGATATGCGCGGCCCGGCCGCGGGCAAGGCTTTGATCGTTCTGGCCGCGACAACGATGTAGTAGAGGCCGTCCGGCGCGTCTGCCGGCACGACGGTGTGGCCGTCGCCGCACCACGTCTCGACGTCGTTGCCCGGTGTTTCACTCCATACGGCCGAGACGAGCAGCGGCACCTGGTGATACCACTGGTGCGCCCTGAACACCTCGTGCAAGAGATGGGACAGGTCCTCACGGTATAGCTCGTGCAGGTGGAAAGGATTGCGGTAATCGCGGGCGTCGCTGTAACGCAGGCGGTTGGGCGATGACAGCACGAGCACGCCCTCCGCGGTAAGCACCCGCGCAAATTCGGACAGCATCCGGGGCTGATCCGCGGCGGGCAAGTGCTCGATGGTCTCGAACGACACGACCACGTCGACACTGGCATCAGGCAGCGGCAGCGCAGTCACCGACGCGCTTTCGAAACGCAGGTTTGGCAGCGCGCCATAAGTCTCGCGGGCATGACGCACCGCATCCGCGTCGATGTCGATGCCCACCGCGCTCTGCGCGGCTTTGGCAAGAAATGCGGTGCCGTAGCCTTCGCCGCAGGCCGCATCCAGCACGCTGCGGCCGCGTGCAAATCTTAGCGCGAAGGCATAGCGATGCCAGTGCTCGTAGGCAATCGCGCCGGGCGCGCCGGGCAGGAACCGCTCACCGGTAAACTCGAGCTCGGCTGGCATCGGCAATGGAAGGAGTGAGGATGGGCGGAGCGCGCTCGCGACGGCGCGACACACCATTGCAAAGCGTGATTTTAACCTGACACTGCTCCGGAGCCCGGACCACCGCCCTTGCCGTTCAGTGCCGGGACGCGTCGGCCGAGTGCTGGTCTTCGACGCCGGTGGCGGTCATCCAGCGGTGCTCCAGGCGCACCATTCCCAGCTCGCGGGTCTCGCCTGTCACGATTAGCGCGCGCTCGACGTTATCGAAAAGGCGCACGCCCTCCGGATCGAGCGCGTGGGCGCGCACGAAATACTTGCCGGGCAAAAGGGCGAGGCAGGGCAGGACGAGCGCATAGGCAAAGCGGTTCGCATCGATACGCCGCAACGCAGCGCCATCCATGTCGGTGGCCACGCCATAGACGGGCGTCCCGTCGGCGCGCACGATGCCGATCAGGACCACAGGCGTGCGGCCGTCCGGCGAAAACACTTCGCCGCTCAAGTGCAGGTCGCCGCCCTGCGTTACCTTTTCGGCAGGGACCAACGCCAATGACTGGATGGCGTAAACACCCGCTGCGACCGCCGCCGGCGCGGCGATTCCGCGCTTCGCTCCCGCACTTTTCTCTTCATGAAAGGCAAGGTACGCCTGGGTCACAGCCGCCGACGGCCCGTACTGTGCCACGCCACCGTCCTTCAGCCACAACGCGTGCCGGCACAGCTTCTGGATGTGATACATGCTGTGCGAGCAGAGCAGCAATGTGCCCCCATCGGCCAGGTAGGCTTCCATCCATGCGATGCATTTTTTTTGGAACGATTCGTCGCCGACCGCGAGCACTTCATCCGTAATCAGGATATCGGGCTTCAATGCGGTCGCTACTGCGAAGCCGAGACGGACCACCATGCCCGAGGAGTAATGCTTGATCGGGTCATGGATGTGATCGCCGATGTCGGCGAAGGCGATGATCTCCTCGCGTTTGGCGGCAAGGTCCTCGCGACCGAGCCCAAGCAGCGCCGCGGCAAGCTCGATGTTGGCAAGCCCGGTGTATTCGGGATGAAACCCCGACCCCAGCTCGAGCAGCGCGCCCACCCGTCCGCGCGTCGTCACGCTGCCATGCGTGGGCGCTATCACACCGGCGATAATCTTCAGCAGCGTTGATTTCCCGGCGCCGTTTTCGCCAATGACGCCGAGCGACTCGCCACGCGCCATCTCGAAATCGACGTCGTGCAGCGCGCGAAACACCTGCGCGGCGCCGCGGCCGCGCAGGAGATCCCACTCCAGGCGCACGCGCCCG
>JANXZT010000463.1 GCA_025355395.1 Betaproteobacteria bacterium | reverse complement strand
CGCGCCGACATCGCCCATGAAGACCTCGGCCGGATAGGCGTTGAACCAGAGGAAGCCCAGGCCCGCACCGGCGAGCGCACCGCAAATAACCGCCAGCTCACCGGACCCCGGGATGAATGGAAACTGAAGATAGCGCGCGAACACGGCGTTGCCGGTCACGTACGCGAAGACCCCCAGGGCCGCCGCCACCATCACCGTAGGCATGATCGCAAGGCCGTCGAGACCGTCGGTAAGATTCACGGCGTTGCTCGTGCCCACGATCACAAAATAGGTGAGCGCGATAAAACCCCACACCCCCAGCGGGTAGGAGATCGTCTTGAAGAACGGCACGATGAGATCGGCTCGCGGGGGAAGGGTCAAGGAAAAGCCGCTGCGAATCCATTCCAGCAGGAGATGGAGTGCCTGGGTGTTCGACGGCGCCGAAACGCTGAATGCGAGGTAGACGGCTGCGATGAGCCCGATCACCGATTGCCAGAAGAACTTTGCGCGCGCCGGGATTCCCTTCGGGTTGCGACGCACGACCTTGCGGTAATCATCGACCCAGCCGATCGCCCCGTAGCCCAGCGTGACCAGGAGTACGACCCACACAAAACGATTCGCGAGGTCGCCCCACATCAGTGTCGTGATCGCGATGGAGACCAGGATGAGCGCGCCGCCCATGGTGGGCGTGCCGGCCTTGACGAGGTGACTCTGCGGACCGTCGTCGCGCACTGCCTGGCCGATCTTCATGCGCGTCAGCCAGGCAATGGTCCGCGGGCCGACGATAAACGAGATGAACAGCGCCGTCATGCAGGCCAGCACCGCGCGCAGCGTGATATAGCCGAATACGTTGAACGCGCGGATATCCTTGGCAAGAAGCTCGCTTAGCCAGAGCAGCATCAGTGCGCCTCTTCCGCCGGATCGTTGCAAAGACTCGCCACCACGCGCTCCATGCGCATGAAGCGCGATCCCTTGACCAGAATCGTGACGTTTTCTCGCACCGCGGCGGCGACGTGCTCGGCCAGCGCCTCGACACTCGCGAAGTGCTCGCCACGCGTCCCGAACGCCGCCGCAGCTTCCGCCGCAAGCGGACCCGCCGTGAGCAACCGGTCGATGCCCGCCGCACGTGCGGCGTGACCGGCCTCGCGGTGATACGCGGGCCCCTCGGTGCCGAGTTCGCCCATGTCACCAAGAACGAGCCAGCGCGGCGGCCGCGCGGCGGCGAGCACTGCGATCGCTGCCCGGACGGAATCGGGATTGGCGTTGTACGTGTCATCGATGACCGCCGCGCCACTTTTCGCCGTGCGCGACACCAGCCGTCCGGCAACCGGCGCAAAGCTCTCGAGGCCGGCGACCACAGCGGGAAGGCCGGCCCCGGCCGCGAGGGCCGCCGCTGTCGCCGCGAGCGCGTTAACGGCGTTATGACGTCCGGGAATTGCCAGCGTGACGTCGACCGCGCCGCCCTGCGTAATGATATGGAGGCTGATATGGGACCGATTCGACGCCGGACCGGTCGAGCACTCGCCCCGCACGGCTGCGGCATGGTCGAGCGCAAACTCGACGATTCCGCGCCCTGGCGGGACCGCGCGGCGCCAGACATCGACGTGCGGGTCATCGGCGTTGATTACAGCGACACCCTTCTCTGCCAATGCCGGCAGCAGCGCGCTGTGCTCCGCCGCGACATCGGCCACGCCATGCATGAATTCCTGATGCTCGCGCTGGGCATTGTTGATAAGGGCGACGGTGGGGCCGGCGATCGGCGCGAGCTCTGCCGTCTCACCGCGGTGATTCATGCCAAGCTCGATGACTGCGGCCCGATGCGAATCGCGCAACCCAAGCACGGTGAGCGGAAGACCAATGGCGTTGTTGAGATTGCCGCGCGTAGCCAGCACGCGATCCTCGCCGAATTGGGCCCGCAGGATCGAGGCGAGCATTTCCTTGACGGTGGTCTTGCCGTTGCTGCCGACCACCACCACCACCGGGATGTCGAAACGCCGACGCCAGTGCGCGGCAAGCCGTCCCAAGGCTCTGAGCGAGTCGTCCACCGCGATCCGGTTGCCGGTTACCGCGTCGGCATCGACATCGGACACCAGCGCCGCCGCCGCGCCGAGCTCGATAGCGCGGCCCACGAAATGATGGCCATCGAAACGCTCGCCCTTGAGCGCCACGAAAAGATCACCCGGCGCGAGCGTTCGGGTATCGGTGCTGACGCGATTGAAAAACACGCTGCGCCCGATCAGCCGGCCATTCAGGACCGCAGCGGCCGTTGCCGTATCCATCATGCAGCGCTCCACGCGCCAAGTGCAGCGAGCGCCGCCTCTGCGTCCGAAAAATGCTCGCGAACGCCGCGTTGCTCCTGATAGTCTTCATGGCCCTTGCCGGCGATCAGCACGACATCGCCCGGGCGCGCCTTGCGCACCGAGAGGGCGATTGCCACGCCGCGGTCGAGCTCCAGCGCCCAGCGGCGGTTGGGCGTTTCCCGAATGCCATGCAGGATCGACTCGGCAATGGCCGCGGGATTTTCGTTGCGCGGATTGTCGTTGGTCACGACGACACGGTCGGCGAGCTGTGCTGCCACGCGTCCCATCTCTTGCCGCTTGCCTGCATCACGGTTGCCGCCGCAGCCGAATACGCAAACGAGCTCTCGACCCTTGCCGACCACGGGTCGCAACGCTGCAAGGACTTTTTCCAGTGCATCGGGCGTGTGCGCGTAGTCGACGATCACGATCGGACGGTCGCCGCCGCCGAACCGTTGCATGCGGCCCACGGGGGGTTCGACCGTGGCCACTGCAGCAACCGCATCCGGGAGTGGAATCTGGCTCGCAAGGAGCACGCCGAGCACGCCGAGCACGTTCGATACATTGAAAGCACCGGCGAGCCTGGTCGCCACCTCGGCGCGCCCCCACGGCGAAGCCAGCGAGAAAGAGGTGCCCTCGAGCGTCGGACGCACGTTGGATGCAACGATGTCGGCGCCGCTCAATCCATACGTAAGCACCTTCTGGCCGCGCGCCCTCGCTGATTCTGCAAGGCTCTGTCCGAACGCGTCATCGCGATTGATGATGCTCGCATGCAGGCCGGGCCACGCGAAAAGACGGGCCTTCGCCGCGCCATAAGCCACCATCGTGCCGTGATAGTCGAGATGGTCGCGGGTGAGGTTGGTGAAAAGCGCGACGTCGAAGGCCACCGCGTTGACCCGTCCCTGGTCAAGACCGTGCGACGAGACCTCCATGGCCACCGTGCTGGCGCCGGCATCGCGCAACGCAGCAAGGGTCTCGTGCAGCGCTGCCGCATCCGGCGTGGTATGAGTGGCCGCAGTCAATGCGCCGACCATCCCGTTGCCGAGCGTTCCGATCACGCCCGCGCGTTGTCCACACCGATCGAAGCACTGGCCGATGGCGTGCGCGCACGACGTCTTGCCGTTGGTGCCGGTCACGCCGATCATCCACAGCGCCTCGGAAGGACTGCCATAGACAAAATCCGCGATCGCTCCCAGCCGCTCACGCAAGCCTTCGACCGGCATGTTCGCCACAGTCCAATCCATCTTCCACGCAAAGGACGACGATTCCCAGAACACCGCGAGTGCGCCGCGCGCAATCGCATCATTGATGAATGCGCGCCCATCCACGCGGCCACCCGGAAACGCGGCAAACGCATCACCGGGACGCACCCTGCGGCTGTCCGCCGTGACACGCTTGGGCGCGACACCCAGACGCGCAAGCATTGCGGCGACGTCGAAGCGTTCGGCGAGCGTGGCGGGCATCAGGATTCTTCCTGCACTTCGGCGCCCTCGGGGGGGAGGATCACATTGCCCACCGGGGCGTCCGGCGGGACGCCCAGCATCCGCAACGCCGCGCCAGTCACTGCCGAGAACACGGGCGCCGCCACCGCGCCGCCGAAATGCTCGCCCGCTGACGGCTCATCCAGCATCACCGCCACGATCAGGCGCGGATTGGATGCCGGGGCAAAACCCACGAACGACGAGACATACTTGTTGGTGTAGGCACGCCCTTCGAGCTTGAGCGTGGTCCCGGTCTTGCCGGCGACGCGATAGCCGGCAATCTGGGCTTTCGGCGCCGTGCCGCCGGGCTGCACCGCCATTTCCAGCATGTGGCGAACGGCGCGCGCCGTCTCGGGGCTTATGACCGGCCGGCCTGCGACCGGGCCATTGCCCTTGAACAGTGTCACCGGTTTCAGATCACCGTCGCTTGCAAAAAGGCCATAACCACGCGCCAGTTGCACGAGGTTCACCGAGATGCCATGTCCGTAGGCAATCGTCGCCTGCTCGATCGGCTTCCACGATTTGGCTGGCCGCAACCGGCCGCCGACCTCGCCGGGAAACCCCGTCTTCGGCGGCGAGCCAAATCCGGATTCCGTCAGCATCTCCCACATTTTCTCGGCCGGCAGTTGCAACGCAATCTTGGCGGCGCCGACATTCGACGACTTCTGGATTACCTGCTCGACGGTGAGTGCACCGTTTGGATGCGCGTCGTGAATCGTGTTGGGACCGATCGTGAGGGTGCCCGGCGCGGTCTGGATGATGGTGTCCGGGCGCACCTTTCCGGTCTCCAGAGCGAGCGCGATCGTGAACGGCTTCAACGTCGAGCCTGGCTCGAACACATCGGTCAACGCACGATTGCGCATGCGGTCGCGACCGGCGCGCTCACGCGCGTTTGGATTGTAGGTCGGCCAGTTGGCGAGCGCCAGAATCTCGCCCGACCTGGCGTCGAGCACCACGAGGCCACCCGCCTTGGCCTTGTTCAATTCCACCGCGGCCTTCAACTCGCGGAAAGCGAGATATTGCAGTCGCGTATCGATGGCGAGCGCCAGGTCCCGTCCGGCTTGGGGTGCCCGCACGGACTCCACGTCTTCGACCACGTCACCGCGGCGATTGATGATGACGCGGCGGCTTCCCGGCTTGCCGCCCAGCCACTCCTGCTGGGCAAGCTCGATACCCTCCTGGCCCACATCGTGGTCGCCGGTGAAGCCCAGGATGTGGCTCATCGTGTCGCCACCCGGATAAAAGCGGCGATATTCGTTCTGATCGTGAATACCCTTGATGCGCAATGCCGCGACGCGATCCGCGACCTCCGGCGGCACCTGCCTTGCGATGAACATGAATTCGCCGCCTTCTTCCAATCTGCGGGCAAGCGTCCTGGGATTGGTTTCAAGCACCTTGGCAAGCGAGAGCATCTGGTCCGGCGTCGCCTCGATCTTCGACGGAAACGCCCAAATGGACTTGACCGGCGTCGAAATCGCGAGCGCCTCTCCGGAGCGATCGACGATCATGCCGCGATGGGCCGGCACTTCCAATTGCCGGCTGTAGCGCGAGCTTCCCTGCTCCTGCAAAAAGGCGTTGTCGATCCATTGCAGGAAGAGCGAACGCCCCGCGAGGCCGACGAACAGCAACAGCAGCACCGCGAATACGATGGGTGCGCGCAACCGCGGCAATGCCAGCGGCGGTGGCGGATAGCGCCGCATGGCGCCGGCGGTAGTCCTCATGGCTTGGCGTTCCCATCGACACCGCCGCGCACCATCTCCACCCGGCTGGCGCCGGGAAGCTGCATGCGCAATTGCTCGCGAGCGATTTTTTCGATGCGCGCCGGCATGCCCCAGGTCGATTGCTCGAGCTGGAGTTGCCCGAATTCCACTTCGTAGCGGTTCAACTGCAATTGCTCCCGCTCCAGCTCGACGAAGCGCTGGCGCGCCTGGTGCCGCGAGGTCACGAGGGAGAGCGCACACAGGACGAGCACGATGAGCAGCAGGATGTTCACGCGTATCACGGCGAAGTCAGGCGTCTTCCATCGCGGCGGCGTCCAGCAATTGACGGGGAATGTCATCTGCCGTACGCCGTGCCACGCGCAGCACTGCGCTGCGGGCACGAGGATTGGCCGCGATTTCCGCTTCTCCGGGCTTTTGCGCCCGCCCGACAAGCGCTAATGGCGTGCCGGGCAACGCGTCCGTTCGCAGCGGCAGCCGGGCGAGACGCGGGTCGCCGCCAAACGGTTGAGAGGCGCTCGCGAAAAAGCGCTTCACGATGCGGTCTTCGAGGGAATGAAAGCTGATGACGGCCATGCGGCCGCCAGGATTCAGAACCGACAGGGCGCGCGGCAGGGTCACCGCGAGCTCCGCAAGCTCACGGTTGACGTAAATCCGGATAGCCTGAAACGTGCGCGTGGCCGGATCCTGATTCCAATCACGCCGCGGGCGCGCGCCGACGGCTTGGGCAACGACGGCTGCCAGCTGGCGCGTCCGGGCGATCGGCGCGACCGCGCGAGCCGCAACAATTGCTCCTGCAATCGATTGAGCAAACCGTTCTTCACCATAATCGCGGAGCACCTCCGTCAAATCGCGCGGGGTCGCGCGCGCGACAAAATCCGCGGCGCTTTCACCACGGGTCGGGTCCATGCGCATATCGAGCGGGCCATCGGCACGGAACGAAAATCCGCGCTGCGCGTCATCGATCTGGGGTGAGGAAATGCCGAGGTCGAGCAGGATCCCGTCGACGCCGTCGATGGCGCCGGCCGCGAGGACTTCGCGCAATTGCGAAAACCAAACGCGATGGAACGAAAATCGCGGGTCGCGAACCGACGCGGCGCTTGCCGCAGCGGCCGGATCCCGATCGAGTGCCACGAGCCGGCCGTGAGGACCGAGCGTGGCGAGGATTGCCCGCGAATGGCCCCCGCGCCCGAACGTAGCATCGACCACGCTCGCGTTCGGCTTGAGGCAGAGGCCGGCCAGCGCTTCGTGAAGAAGGACGGGAACATGGCCATCATCGGTCACAGCGAGAAGCCGGTCAGCTCCGGGGGCAACGCCCCCTCCGGAAATGCCATCGCTCGCGCGGTCTGCTCAGTCCAGCGCGCCTCGTCCCACAACTCGAACTTGTGGCCCTGCCCGACGAGCACGACGCGGTGCTCCAGCGCCGCGTATTGGCGCAGTGCAGGCGGCACCAGGATCCGGCCGGCGCCATCCATCTCGACGTCGTCGGCATGGCCCACCAAAAGGCGTTGCAGGTTTCGAATGGGCGCATCGAAAGACGAAAGCGCCATGAGTCGCGCCTGGATGGGCTCCCATTGCGCGCGGGGATAGAGAAGAAGGCACCGGCTCGCATCAGCGGTGAGGATGAGACCGCCGGAATGCGCGCCTGCGTTGATCGGACCCGCAAGCGGCTCACGATGCCTCGCCGGGATCGCGACGCGTCCCTTGGCGTCAAGGGCGAGGTGGTTCACGCCACGGAATACCGGACCGTGCAGCGCTCCACCCGCGTCGTTGGTTGCCCCCACCCCCGCTCCCCTCAGCGAGCGAAGTAAGCGCTAATTGACCTGTCCGCCCATCGGAAGGCCTTTCACCCACTTCTACCCACTTTTTACCACTCTGACGCACTATAAGTGACAAAAAGGACCACGGTCAACGACTTTCTTTTTTGCGAACAATGACTTACTGCCAATGTTGCAAAATTGATTCAGCCTATAAATAACAATGCTTTAGTAAAATATATTCGTGTCGATTAGGAGGTAAAAGGTAGGTAACCGAACGGTACCGTACGATCGTTCGCCTCGGCCTCAAAAAAACCCTTCCATTGCCAATCCACGATTTCGCCGGTATGTCGATTCGGGCCCGGAACGCAACCTACAAGGCCTCCGCAGGCCGATTCCGCAACCGCGTGAGTTTCATGACAATGGAATAGCGCGCGTTACACTCTTTCACAAAACGTTACACCAGCGTGTCATCGGAATAGTCCGCGTTGCGTTAGGCGGGAAACGATAACGACGCAACCGCACGGGAGAGCACCGATGAGAATCGCCAATTGCGATGTGATGCACAAGTATCTGCAAATGCTCGCGCTCAGCGCGTGCGCGGTGGTGCCGTTTCCCGCCCTTGCCGCCGAGCCCACGGGAACGGCCATCGAGTTCTACAACGCCGGCCTTAACCATTACTTCACGACCGCTTACCCCGACGAAGCGGCGATGCTCGATGCCGGCACCCTCGTGCGCGGCTGGTCGCGCACCGGCGTCGAATTCAAGGTGTGGGCGCGCGCAGAAGACCATGCCGGATCGGTGCCCGTATGCCGTTTTTTCGGCACGCCGGGATCGGGCCCCGACTCGCACTTCTACACCGCCAACGCGCAGGAGTGCGCGCTGGTGAAGCAAAACCCGAAATGGACCTTCGAAAGCATTGCTTATTGGATCGATTTGCCGGATGCGAACGGCAAGTGTGCGGCGGACACGACACCCGTATATCGCAGCTTCTATCCGGGCCAGACGGTGAGCGAGTCCAACCATCGCTTCCTCGTCGATTTGACGATGCATCAGAAGATGGCCGGCGCATCGATCCTCGAAGGCGTGGTGATGTGCTCGCCGCTGTCGGCGCTTCAGGTCCAGGCCGACATCGCGCGCTTGCTCGAGCAGGCGACGTTCGGCCCCAACGACACATTGATCGCTCACGTAACGGGCGTAGGAATCCCCGGCTTCCTCAATGAACAGTTTGCCGCGACGGGATCACGGTATACAAGTAACAAATATGTGCCCGCTGGTGGTGCGGCAAGATATTGCCCCACGGACCCAAATCCCAGTTGCGCGCGGGATTATTTCTCGTTGTTCCAGCTACAGAACGATTTCTTCAAAAATGCGCTGACGAGCATCGATCAGTTGCGGCAACGAGTCGCCTTCGCCCTTTCGCAGATCTTGGTCACCTCCGGCCTGGATGTGAACGAGGCGTATGGGATGGCTAACTATCAGCAAATATTTCTCGACAACGCCTTCGGTAACTACGAGGACATTTTGACGAAGGTCACGCTGTCCTCGGTCATGGGCGGCTACCTCAACATGGTCAACAACGACAAGCCCGTGTCAGGTGTGAACCCGAATGAGAATTACGCTCGCGAGCTCATGCAGCTGTTTGCTACGGGCTTATGGGAGCTAAAGCAGGACGGGACGCCATTGCCCGATGCCAACGGCAAGCCCATTCCGGTCTACGATCAAAGTACCGTCGAGGGATTCGCTCATGTATTCACCGGGTGGACGTATCCCCTGCTCCCGGGGGGGACTCAGGCGACGCACAATCCCAAGAATTATCTTGGCGACATGACCGCGGTTCAATCGAACCACGATACGGGGGCAAAGGTCTTGCTCGAGGGCTTCGGCCAGCCCGCCGGACTGACCATTCAGGCCGATCTGAGCAGCGCCATCCACAACATTTTCACTCATCCCAATGTCGGCCCCTTTGTATCCAGGCAACTTATCCAAAAGCTGGTGACCGGCGACCCATCGCCCCAGTTCATAAGTCGCGTAGCCGCGGTTTTTGACAACAACGGTCGGGGTGTGCGCGGTGACATGAAGGCCGTAATAGGCGCGATGCTGATGGACCCGGAAGCCCGTGGCGACGTCAAGCTGGACCCCGGTTACGGCAAGCTGCGTGAACCCGTGCTGTTCATGGCGAGCGCGGCACGAGCGATCAACACCCAGAGTGACGGCGTCTATTTCGGCGGCGCCAGTGCGAGTCTTGGTCAGCAGCTTTTTTATTCGCCGTCGGTTTTCAATTATTACCCCCCAGATTACGTCGTTCCTGGAACGACCAACGTCGGCCCCGAATTCGCCATTCAAAACTCCAGTACGTTCATCAATCGCGATAACGCCATCAACACCGTTGCCTTCGGCACGATTGCTCCGCTGGCGACTTACCCGAGCGCGACCGGTACGCAACCCGACTGGTCGTCGCTGCAGGCGCTTGCAGGTGACGCCAATGCCTTGAGCGACAAGCTCAATACCTTGCTGTTGCACGGAACGATGTCGTCGGCCATGCGTGCCGGCCTCGCCACGGCGATCAACACGGTGCCCGCGGCTGACCCGTTGACACGGGCGAAGACTGCCTACTATCTGGTAGTGACTTCTTCCGAATATCAAGTGGAGCGCTGATATGAACGTGCCCAGTAATCCCCAACGTCGTCATTTCCTGAACACGGTCGGCGCTCTGTCGGCGATGGGCCTCGGCTCACAGCTCAATGTTCTCGATTTCGTGGCAGACGCCAACGCGCAGTCGACTTCAGATTATAAGGCGCTGGTATGCGTGTTTTTGTATGGCGGTAACGATGGCAACAACACCGTCATACCCTACGACACGGCAGGCTATGGCCAATATGCAGCGGTTCGCTCGGCAAGTTCCGGAATTCAACTATCGCAAGCCTCGCTGCTTCCGATCCAGCCCCTGAGTGCCTCGACACCATTTGCGTTGCATCCGAATCTCGTGGAAATGCAAACGCTGTTCAATCAACGCAAACTTGCCGTGATGGCCAACGTGGGCACCCTGATCCAGCCCATATCCAAAGCGCAGTACACGGCAGGAATGGTTCCTTTGTCTTTGTACTCACACTCCGACCAACAAGCGCAGTGGCAGAGCTCGATCTCCAGCGTCGCTGCGGGTACGGGATGGGGTGGCAGGATTGCCGACAAACTGTCCCCGCTGAATGTTTCCAGCGGCTTTCCGATCGTTACCTCGCTGGGAGGCACCGCATTATTTACCACCGGCTCCGCAAGCGTGCCGTTGAGTATTCCCGTCTCGGGATCATTCGCGCTTTCAGGTTACGCCACCAACGCTGCCAGCAACGCAAGGCTCGCAGCCCTCAAACAGTTCCTCGCCGCCGGCTCGACTAATTCGTATGTCAATGCGTCGAACGCAATCGGCGATCAAGCCCTCAAGCTCTCGGCGACGATGAATCCAATCCTCGCCAACACCAATTCGACGGTCGCACCGATTTTTGCCGCCGTCACCGCGAACAACCTGGCATTAGCGCTTTATCAGGTTGCCAAAACCATCGAGGCGCGGGCAGCAACGGGAGCAAAGCGGCAAATCTTCTTTGTGCCACTTGGCGGCTTCGATACCCATGCCGACCAAGCACGGGTTCAGGGCAACCTGTTGGCGGAGCTTTCGCCGGCGCTAAAGACCTTCTACGATGCCACCGTTGCTCTAGGCGTTTCCAGTCAGGTTACGACATTCACTCTCTCGGATTTTGGTCGAACGTTCCAGCCTGCCTCCGGTGGAGGTACCGACCATGCCTGGGGCAATCACCATTTTGTGATCGGCGACGCTGTCAAGGGCGGGGACATCTATGGTCAGTATCCAACATTGGCGCTCGGTGGCCCAAGCGATGCCGAGGGGAGAGGTCGCTGGATTCCGACCACCTCCGTAGACCAATATGGCGCTACGCTCGCAACATGGCTCGGCGTACAAAGTGCCGACCTGACGGCGGTATTCCCCAACCTGGCGCAGTTTCCGACCAGCGATGTCGGCTTCATGAATTGAGAGATTCAAATTTGCATTTCCCGAACAATTGCGCTCTGTCTGACTTCGTGGCTCATTGGGTGCGGCTTCGTTGCCAATGTCAGCGCGCAAAATGCAGCGACTGGTATGACGCTTTACGGAATCTATTGCCGGGTTTGCCACTCGCCTAACCCAAGTACCGCTATCGCACCGTTCAATCTCATCATGGTCGGGGCCAACAATCCTGACCAAATAACAGCGGCGTCGAGTACGTACTCCTCGCAAATGGGCTTCATCAATACAACGTTATCCCAGA
>JANXZT010000460.1 GCA_025355395.1 Betaproteobacteria bacterium | reverse complement strand
CCGGAGGCGCGCACGCTCATGAAGTTTCCAGACCCAAAGTGGTGATTATAGCGGGCGCCCCACGCGTGACTGCGATCAGATCGAATGGCGGGTGCGCCACCATGCCGCCGTCGCCGTCAGAGAGTCCTCGAGCGAGCAGCGCGGCTTCCAGCCGGTCGCATCGCGAAACGATGCGTCGTCGACTTCCAGTGAACCGATGAGTCGCGCGACCTGCGGCCCGCGACCGCTCACCATGCCGGCGACCCGCAGGAGGGGGGTCGGCACCGCGATCAGTCTTGCGGGTGTGTTGAGCGCGCGGCCGATCGCTTCGATCAATTGCGGCGTGGAAACGCTACCGTCATCAATCACGAAATGCGCGCCGCGCACAGGCTGCTCGGATTCAAGCGTGGCTTCGATCGCTTGCACCAGATTTCCAATTCCAAGCAGGCTCCGTCGATTGCGGATGGCAGCCAACGGCAAGCGCTTGCAGGCGGCCACCGCATCCAGCAATGCCGCGAAATTGCCGTGCACACCCGGACCGTATACCAGTGGCAAACGAAGCAGCGCCGGAACAAGCGCGGTGTGCTCGCACAGCGCGATCAGTGTGCGCTCGGCTTCCGCCTTGGTTCGCGCGTACGCGTCCGCCGGCGCGATGGCATCGTCCGGCCTGAACGGCCGGCCCGGCGCAGTCGATTCACCGTTGACCTTGACCGTGCTTGCGAAAATGAAACGGTTGACGCCGGCGCGCACCGCCGCGGCGCCAATGTGCGCCGTGGCTACTACATTGGCCGTTCGATAAGCAGCGGATGGGTTTGGGGATCGCTCCTCCAGAACATGAGCGCGCCCGGCCAGGTGAACCACGGCAAATGCTCCCGACAATGCCGCATCCAGCACCTCGATACGCGCGTCCTCGAGATTACCGACGGCGAAGTAATCGGCACCGCCAACGTGATGGTCCACGGGCTTACGCACAATGGCGCGAAACGGACGCCCGATGGCGGCGAAGTGCCGGCAAAGCGCACGGCCGATGAAGCCGTCGGCGCCGGTCACGACGACGAGCCGCCCACTCATGGCGGGAGCCCTGCGTTGCGCCACCCGGCGGCAATCTTGCACCCGTTCATAGCCAGCGCCATCCGTGCTTGTTGTAAAAGCGGATGCCACTCCTCACGAACATCAGTACGTGCTTCCATCCTTTGTGCGCAGCACGCCCACCATGATGCACTGCGCGCATCGATGGCAGCCAGGCGATCTGGGTGATCCGCGACAGTCGCACGCTCCAGTCGAAATCCTCGAAGTAGAGAAAGAATCGGGGGTCGAATCCACCCGTGGCGTCGATCGGCTGGCGCTTGATCAGCATGCAGCATCCCGAGACCAGGGGCACGTTGCGCACCGGCGCGCTGCTGGCGGGATCGATGCGGTCGCGCAGCTCATAGCGATCAAGACGCGCTCGCCACGGACGCTGCGCTGCACGCGGCAGGAACCCGCGAACGAGGAGATCGATCACGGCGGGATAGCGCTTGCACAGGTAATCCGGCGTGCCGTCAGGACGGGTGACCGCAGGCGCCACGAGACCGACCTCGGGGTGCAGATCGAGCCAGCGAATCGCATTGACCAACGCGTCGTGCGCGAGCTCCACATCGGGATTGAGCACCAACTGATAATCGCCGCCGGTGCCGTGGAGCATCAGGTTGTGGGCGATGCCATAACCGATGTTGGCGTGGCCATGCCGATAATTCATCTGCACGTTCGCACCGGCGAAACACCGCTCTCCAGTTTCGCTTACCGTCCGCGCAATGTCTGCATCCTCGCTGTTGTCGATGAGTGCTACCGCTACGCTTTTCAACACCTCTTGCGCCTGAGCGAACGCGATCGCGGCCGCGAGCGTGCCAAGGCAACGTTCCAGGAGTACAAGATCCGGTCGATAGGTGACGACACTGACGGTGAGCGAGGATGGAAGCATCAGCGTCCGGCGAGCCCCGAAGGTAGAATCGTCCGGGAAAGCCCCTTCGCCGTCAATTTCGAGACTGTCCGATGCCCGCTGTCACCGAAGTTTGTTATCCCGCCGATGCACTCACCGCCTTCGCTTCGCAGCTCCTGGCCCGCGCGGGGCTCGCAACGCCGATGGCGTTCGATGTCGCCGACATTCTTGTCACCGGCGATCTTCTTGGCCACACGACGCACGGCCTGGCACTGCTCGCGCCCTACCTCGCCGAAATCGAGAAAGGGGCCATGACCAGGGACGGCGCACCGAGCATCCTCAATCAACGTCCCGTGGTGCAGTTGTGGGATGGCCACCGGCTGCCCGGTCCGTGGCTCACCCTGCGGGCGCTCGACGCCGCCGCGGCAATGGCGTCCGAATACGGCACCGGCACTGTCGTCATCCGCCGCTCGCATCACATTGCCTGTCTCGCGGCGTATCTCATACGCACCGCGGAGCGCGGCCTCGTAGCGCTGATCCAAAGCTCGGATCCGATCGTCGCCGCGGTCGTTCCGCATGGCGGTCTCACCCCGGTGATGACCCCCAATCCGATTGCGGCCGGATTGCCAACCTCGGGCGAGCCCATCCTGGTCGACGTTTCGACCTCCATCACGAGCATGGGCTACGCCAAGCAACGCAAGGAAGCCGGGGAGCGGCTGCCGGGCCGATGGCTCATCGATGCGACGGGCGTTGCGACGGACGATCCCAACGCGCTTTTTGCCGAACCCAAAGGCGCATTGCTGCCCCTTGGCGGACTCGATGCCGGGCACAAGGGCTTCGGCCTCGGCCTTCTCATCGAAGCGCTGACGGCGGGACTTGCCGGACTGGGACGCGCCGATCCCGTCGAAGGATGGGGTGGCACCGTGTTTGTGCAGGTCATCGATCCCGCTGCGTTTGCAGGCGTCGATGCCTTCAAGCGGCAGATGGACCACATGGTCGATGCGAGCCACCGCTCGACGCCGCGGCCCGGAGTGGATCGCGTGCGCATGCCTGGCGAGCGAGGCATGGCGCTCTATCGACAACAAAAGGCGAGCGGTGTGAGGTTGCACCCCGCCATCATGCCCGCGTTGGTGCCGTGGGCGAAAAAGCTCGCCGTGCCGGCCGCGAATCCCATGTGAGACATCCGGCGCTTATTGTCAAGCAGGCCGTCGCCCATGCGTGACACGCAGGATGCCGGCGAGATCGCGCACTGAATTCACGTCGTCAAATCCCGCATTGCGCAAGAGCGTCTGCACTCGCTCCGACTGGTCGAACCCGTGCTCTACCGCGAGCACGCCATTCGTCCGCAACCGGTTCGGCGCGCCCGCAACGATCCGACGCAGGTCATCGAGCCCATCATGGCCGGAAGTAAGCGCTTCCGCCGGCTCGAACCGAAGGTCACCCTCGGTCAGATGCGGGTCCCCGGCTGCGATGTAAGGTGGATTACTGACAATCATGTCGAACGCGACAGCGGATGACAAAAGCCGCGCGTACCAGTCCGAATGCTGCCACTCGACATTGTCGATCCCGAGCCGGCCGCCATTCTCCCGCGCGACCGCGAGTGCGGCTGCGGAGACATCGGTGGCGACGACCCAAGCTTGCGGGCGTTCTTTGGCCAAAGCCAGCGCGATGGCGCCTGACCCGGTGCCGAGATCGAGCACGCGCGTCGCGCGATTGACGGGGAGGCAGCGCAAGGCAAGCTCGACCAGTGTTTCGGTTTCGGGGCGCGGGATCAGGACGGCAGGCGACACGCACAGCGGGAGCCCCCAGAACTCGCGCACGCTGGTGAGGTAGGCAACCGGCTCGCCGTTGCGCCGCCGCTTGGCGAGAGCGAGGAATGTGTCGGATTGCGCCGGGGTGAGTGAAGCATCGCAATGCGCCGCGAGCCACGCCCGGTTCTGGCCTGTGATCTGCGCGAGCAGCACCTGCGCATCCACGGGGACAAGGCCGGCCTGCGCCAGTGCGCGGCCCACCGATATCGGCTCGCTCATCGCGGTCGGTTGGCAGCGAAAAAACGAAGCTCGTGTCCATAATGCACGGCGTTGTTGAGATGGCGCATTCCGACGATCCTATATCTCGAACGTCGCGCCTTCCAGTCCCGGCGTGACTCGATAGGCGGGCTTTGCGTCGGCTATCGCCTCCTCCATCAGGCAGTCGAGGTCGGCGTCGGTGTGGCCCGGATCA
>JANXZT010000458.1 GCA_025355395.1 Betaproteobacteria bacterium | reverse complement strand
AAATCGGATTCAACGATCGCGCCAATTCGGCTGTAGTCGAAGAAGGTAATTGGCAGCTTTGCGAGCACGCGGGATTTCAGGGATCGTGCATCACGGTGACTCCGGGGCGGTATCCGGATCTGGGTGCCTTGAGCGGGCGCGTAAGCTCCGCTCGCATGGTGGCCAACGCGCCGGCGCCGGTTCCAGGCAGGCCGGGTGGACGCGCCATTCTGTTCGGCCGCCCCGGACTGACGGGTCAAGAGCTCGTGATCGATCGACCGGTCGTGCGCAATCTTGCCGATCTCAATTTCAACGACGCGGCGCTTTCATTGCGCGTCGAAAGCGGCTACTGGATGTTCTGCAGCGATGCAAACTTCGAGGGCGAATGCCGCACCTTCGGGCCCGGCGATTACGCGGAGCTTCCAGGCGAGCTTCGGTACACCATCTCATCGGGTCGGCGAATCAATAACCGGTATCCTTATCGCGAGCGCCCGAACTGGGGCGGATATTGATCCCGCCGAAATACCATGCTCCTCATTGACGACATCGCGGGACTGCGGCGCATCCTGACGACATCCCGCGTTGTCGCCGTGGTGGGGCTTTCGGCCCATTGGAATCGGCCAAGCTACTTCGCGGCGAAATATCTGCAGGACCACGGGTACCGGATCGTTCCCGTGAACCCGTCCTATCAGGAAGTGCTTGGGCAGCCTTGCTACCCAAGCCTCACCGCCATCCCGTTCCCCGTCGACGTGATTGACTGTTTTCGCCGCGCCGAGGAAATAATGGCCCTCGCGCGCGCGGCCGTCGAAATCAATGCCAAGGTGCTCTGGATGCAACTCGGAATCCGCAACGAACAGGCCGTCGCCGTCGCTTCGGCCGCCGGTCTCGATGTGGTGCAGGATCGCTGTATGAAGATCGAGCATGCGCGCATCCTGGGCGGCCTCAACTGGGCGGGCGTGAACACCGGCATCATCTCGTCAAAACGCCCGCTTCCGGCGTAAGAGCCTACGCACCCGGTGGTGTGGAATTGGCCATAGGGTTGCCGCGAGTGTCACCCCGGCCAAGGCTCCCTAAACACTGGCACAATGCGGGGCCGGCGTGCGCCAATTGCGTTGGCGCGCTGTTGCTTAGCCCCTGCCCCGTCAATACGCCCTACCCGTCATGGCCGATCGCACCTTCGGATTCGACACGCTTTGCCTGCATGCCGGGCAGGTTCCCGATGCTGCCACGGGCGCCCGTGCGCAGCCGGTATACCAGACCACATCGTTCGTGTTCGACAGCGTCGATCACGCCGCGAGCCTCTTCAATCTGCAGACGTTTGGCAACGTGTATTCCCGCATTTCGAATCCCACCGTCGCGGCATTGGAAGAGCGGATCGCGGCACTGGAAGGCGGACGCGCCGCCCTGGCCACGGCCACGGGCATGGCGGCCCAGACCGTGGCCCTGCTGACGCTCGCCCGCAACGGGGATCATCTGGTCGCGGCGCGCACGCTCTATGGCGGCACGTATTCCCAACTGGCCGTGACCTTTGCCGATTACGGCATCACCACGACGTTCGTCGACCCCGACGATGTCGAGGCGTTTCGGAGCGCGGTGCGACCCAACACCAAGGCGATCTACGCCGAGACGCTCGGCAATCCGCAACTCAACATGGTGGACATCGCGGCGCTGTCCAACGTCGCGCATGAAGCAGGCATACCGCTCGTTATCGACAACACCCTGGCGTCGCCATTTCTGTGCCGACCCTTCGAGCACGGCGCGGACATCGTGATCCACTCGGTGACCAAATACCTCGGCGGACACGGCACGACCATGGGTGGTGTGGTGGTCGAATCCGGTCACTTTCCCTGGGACAATGGCCACTTTCCGCAGATGACCGAACCATCGCGCGGCTATCATGGCGTGCGCTTTTTCGAGACCTTCGGCGATTTTGGCTTCACCATGAAGGCGCGCATGGAAACCATGCGCACACTTGGCCCCACGCTGTCGCCCCTGTCGGCATTCCTGTTGTTGCAGGGCGTTGAAACGTTGCATCTGCGCATGCCGCGCCACTGCGCATCTGCGCTGGCGGTGGCCGAGCATCTCGCCTCGCATCCGCGAGTGGAATGGGTCAACTACCCGCTGCTGCCGGGCAACCGCTATGAGGCGTTGGCGAGGCGCTACATGCCGCGGGGCGCCGGCGGCATCGTCACGTTCGGAGTGCGCGGTGGGGCCAGGGCCGGTGAGCGGTTCATCGAATCGGTCCAGTTTTTGTCGCATCTCGCGAACGTGGGTGATGCGAAAACGCTGGTCATCCATCCGGCATCGACCACGCATCGCCAGTTGAATGAGGATGAGCAACGCGCGGCGGGAGTCGACCCCGAGCTCATTCGGCTGTCGATCGGGCTGGAATCGCTCGATGACATTCTTTGGGATATCGACCAGGCGTTGGAGAAAGCCGCATCATGATCCGCTATTCCGGAATTCCGTGGCCATGGCTGGGCCTGATCGTGGCGCTGGTGCTGATCGGGCATGAAGCATTGTTCGGCACGTTGGCGCCGAGCACGGTGTTCGCGCAGACTGCGTATCGCATGACGTACATGGCGATGGGTCTCACATGCCTTGGGCTCCTGCTCTTGCCACCGCGGCGCATCGCCTATCTTCTGGGCGCCGTTGTTTGTGTCGGCCTCATGGCATGGGCCCTGTGGTTGCAGTACGGGCTCAACATCGATCCGTGTCCGCTGTGCTCGGTGCAGCGTCTTGGTGTGATCGCGATCGGTGTGATTTTCCTGGTGGCCGCAGCGCACGATCCGGGCCGCCTTGGCGCGGCGATCTATGGCGGGCTCGTGCTGCTGGTGGGGGTCGCCGGCGCGGTGACCGCCTTTCGCCACGTATGGATTCAGCATCTGCCGAAGGACCAGGTTCCCGCGTGTGGCATGGGCCTCGACTACATGCTGGAAACGCTGCCGTTCGCCGATGTTTTTTCGAAGGTATTCAAGGGGACGGGTGAATGTGCCGAGGCGGGATGGTACTTCCTGGGACTTGGCATCCCGGCGTGGACGTTTGCGTTTTTCATTGCGATGACCGTCGCCGCCCTGGTACTTACCCGCCGCGATTAATTGGGGTCAGAGACGACTTACGCTTATGCCAGCACACGTTCTCGACGGAGCTGAACGTCGTCTCCATTTATCTTGGGGCCATCCGGATGGCCCCATCGAGCCGGATGACCTCGCCGTTCAGCATCGAATTGGTAATGATCTCGCGCACCAGTGAGGCGAATTCATCCGGACGTCCCAATCGCGATGGAAACGGCACCATCTTGCCGAGGGATTCCTGCACTTCCGGCGCGAGCCCGGCCACCATCGGGGTTTCGAAAATCCCGGGTGCGATGGTCATGACGCGAATACCGTAGCGGGCGAGCTCGCGCGCAATCGGCAGGGTCATCCCCACGAGGCCGGCCTTGGACGCGCTGTAGGCAGCCTGCCCAATTTGTCCGTCGAAAGCCGCCACCGAGGCGGTATATACGATTACGCCGCGCTCCCCGTTTGCCTCGGCCGGCTGTGTCGCCATTCGATCCGCCACCAGCCGGGTCAAGTTGAACGAGCCGATGAGATTGATGTTGATCACGCGCGCGAACCCGGCGAGCGAATGCGGCCCGTTCTTGCCAATGATCTTCTCGCCGTGCACGATCCCCGCGCAGTTGACGAGCCCCGCAATGGCGCCGTATCGCTTGGCCGCTGCATCCACCGCGGCGGTCGCGCTCGCCTCGTCGGTCACATCCGTACGCACGAAAATGGCATGATCTCCGAGCAGATCGGCCAGGCGTTCACCCTCCTCCGCGTTCACGTCGGCGAGCACGGCATTGCCGCCGCCCGCCACGACCATGCGCGCAGTGGCGGCACCAAGCCCCGAGGCGCCTCCGGTGACGATGAAGGTCCTGGCGGTCAGATCCATGGTGATTTGGTATCGCTTCGGCTGCCCCGCTGGGCTGAAAACAGCGTGCCGCCATGGAGCTCGACGATGAGCAACATGCCGGCAACCACAATCCAGAACATCGTGACCATGCGACCTCCTTTGAAGCTAAGCATAAAGCACTTTCGAAGGGGCCGCAGCGCCCCCATCTGCATGACATTGCCAAGCGCATTCCGGCTGGTCGGTGACCCGCCCTTGCGCTATAATATTTGTTGTCGAATCAAGCGTTTTTAGCTGGTCGATCCAATTTGAGAGGTGGTCATGCCGATCTACGAATACCGTTGCGCGTCCTGCAGCCACGAGCTCGAAAGCCTGCAGAAGTTTTCGGACTCACCGTTGAAGACCTGTCCGGCCTGCGGCACCGATAATCTGGTCAAGCTCATGTCTGCAGCCGGATTCCAGCTCAAGGGAAGCGGATGGTACGCCACCGACTTCAAGGGTGGAGGCAAACCGGCCGCCAAGCCGAATGGCGACCAGCCGGCCGAAGCCAAGGCAGACGCCAAGCCCGACGGCGGCTCCGAGTCGAAGGTCGAGCCCAAGACCAAGACCGAAGCCAAGACCGACACCAAGACCGAATCCAAGGGCGAATCCAAAACCGCGGCACCGGCGACCGGTTCGGCCGGCTGAAGCGGCCCTCGCATGAGCCTCTTCCGCAGCAGCCATGGTCGGCAGCGATGCGCCGCTATCTGATCGCCGGCCTCCTGGTGTGGGTGCCGCTGGGCATCACCATCTGGGTGCTGCACGCGCTCGTGACCACGCTCGACCAGACGCTCCTGGTCGTGCCCGACTCGTGGCGGCCGGAAGCGCTGTTCGGCTTCGCCATCCCGGGTCTCGGTGTTGTGCTGAGTTTCCTGATCCTGATGTTGACCGGGATCATTGCCGCCAACTTCGTCGGCGCGCGGGTCATCCTGATTTGGGAAGGGGTGCTTGGCCGGATTCCGTTTGTCAAATCGATCTACTCTTCGGTCAAGCAAGTCAGCGACACGCTGCTTTCGGACTCCGGTAACGCCTTTCGCAAGGCCTTGCTCGTGGAATTCCCGCATTCAGGGAGCTGGACGATCGCCTTTCTCACGGGCGCGCCGGCGGCATCGGTCGCCGCGCTGTTGGCTGAGGAGCATGTCAGCGTGTACGTGCCGACGACTCCCAATCCCACGTCGGGTTATTTTCTGCTGCTGCCGAAGAGCAAGGTCCGCGAGCTCGACATGTCGGTGGACGAAGCCCTCAAATACATCATTTCCATGGGTGTGGTCGTTCCACGCCAGCGTCCGCCGGCGGCGCTGCCACGCGCTGTGCGCAACGCGTCCGCTGCGCCTACGACCCATTGACCATCCCGCGGCCGATGCCGGTAGCCGCCAGGCGCCGGTTGGGTGCGCGCGTCTCATTCGCAGCATCGATCGCGTAAGTCACATCCTCTGGAGAGCTTCTTGAAACGCACCGACTACTGCGGTCGCATCGACCGCCGCCACCTGGAGCAGATCGTTACGGTGATGGGATGGGTCCATCGCCGTCGCGATCACGGCGGTGTGATATTTGTCGACTTGCGTGATCGGGAAGGGCTGGTGCAAGTGGTATTCGATCCCGACCGGCCGGAATCATTTGCCACCGCCGAAAGGCTTCGCAACGAATACGTAGTGCGCGTCATCGGTCTGGTACGGCCACGTCCGGAAGGCACGGTGAATGCGAACTTGGGTTCGGGGGAGATCGAGGTCCTGGCCCATGACATTGAAATCCTCAACGCGGCACTGACGCCGCCCTTCCAGCTCGACGACGAAAATATTTCCGAGACCGTTCGCCTGCAGCACCGCGTACTCGACCTGCGACGGCCGCAAATGCAAAAAAACATGATGCTTCGCCATCGCACGGCTACGGCCGCGCGGCGGTACCTCGATGCGCATGGCTTCATCGACATCGAGACGCCGATGCTCTACAAGTCGACACCGGAAGGCGCGCGCGAATTTCTGGTGCCCTCGCGCATCCATCACGGGCAGTTCTATGCGCTGCCGCAATCGCCGCAACTCTTCAAGCAGTTGCTGATGATGGCGGGCTTCGACCGCTATTACCAGATCGTGAAATGCTTTCGCGACGAGGACCTGCGGGCCGACCGGCAACCCGAGTTCACCCAGATCGATATCGAGACATCGTTTCTCGACGAGCAGGAAATCCGCGATCTGATGGAAGGCCTGGTACGCACGATGTTCCGCGATGCCCTGGGTGTTGCGCTGCCCGATCCCTTCCCGGTGATGCGTTTTGCCGACGCAATGCGCGACTATGGATCCGACAAGCCGGACATGCGGGTGCCACTCAAGCTGACCGAGCTCACTGACGTCATGAAGACTGCCGACTTCAAGGTCTTCCGCGCCGCGGCCGAGCTTCGGAACGGCCGCGTGGCGGCGCTCAACGTGCCCGGCGGCGGCGCGCTGTCGCGGAAGGAGATCGACGATTACGCCGCGTTCGCGGGCATTTATGGCGCGAAGGGCCTCGCCTACATCAAGGTCAACGACGCGTCCAGGGTCAGCGAAGAAGGTTTGCAATCGCCGATCGTCAAGTTCATGTCGCAGGACCTTTTGCACGCCATCCTGCAACGCACCGGTGCGAAAAGCGGCGATCTCATCCTGTTCGGCGCTGATCGCGAAAAAGTGGTGAATGACGCGCTCGGTGCGTTACGGGCGAAGATCGGCCACGATCGCGGGCTCGCGGAAAGCGGCTGGCGACCGCTGTGGGTGGTTGATTTTCCGATGTTCGAGTATGACGATGCCGCCAGGACGTGGGCCGCGCGACATCATCCGTTCACCGCGCCCAAGGATGGCCACGAAGCGTTTTTCGACGCCGATCCCGGCCGTGCCGTTGCCAAGGCGTACGACGTTGTCCTCAACGGCTGGGAAATCGGTGGTGGCTCGGTGCGCATCCATCGCGAGGAAGTGCAATCCAGGGTCTTCGCGGCATTGCGCATCAGCCCCGAGGATCAACGCCGGAAATTCGGGTTCCTGCTCGATGCGTTGCAGTACGGCGCACCGCCGCACGGCGGCATTGCGTTCGGCCTCGACCGCATGGTCACATTGATGGCCGGTGCCGAATCCATTCGCGAAGTCATTGCGTTTCCCAAGACGCAGCGCGGCCAGGATCTCCTGGTCGACGCGCCAACAGCGGTCCCCGAGCAGCAACTGCGTGATCTGCATATACGGATCCGCGCCTCGGATTCTGTGAAGGTAAGCTAATGAGCGTGCTCGCGCGCGGGATGGCCGTGATTCTTGTCAGCGCACTGACCCTCGCAAGCGTATCGGACGCCGCGTTGGCGCGCGTACGTCCGGACACACCCCCGGAAGTTGCGTTGCAGGAACTGCCACCCGAAGCGCGCGAGGTGCACGCCCAGATTCGTGCCGGCGGGCCATTTCACTACGATCGCGACGGCGTGATCTTCGGCAATCGTGAACGCATCCTGCCGCTCCAACCGCGCGGGTACTATCATGAGTACACGGTTCAGACGCCGGGCAGCAGGACGCGTGGCGCCCGGCGAGTGATATGCGGGGGCCCGAAAACCGCACCTGATGTTTGTTTCTATACCGACGATCACTATCAGTCCTTCCGGAGAATCCGCCCATGAAGATGCCCGATCTCCATGATCTCGAGCAAGCCGGCGTGCATGCGTGGACGGGCGACCCCGGTGCGCTTGCGACCGCCGCTTCGGCCTCCGGTTTCCGCTATCACGCCGCCGACCTGCACGGTGTGACCAGCAAGACGGAGCTCATGAAAGCCCTCGGCGAGGGCCTGAAGCTGCCAACCCATTTCGGCGCCAACTGGGATGCCCTCGCCGATTCGCTCGAAGATGACGACTGGCTCGGTCACGCCGGCGCGGTGATCGTGCTCCAGCACGCGAGCCGCTATCGCAAGGCGCACGCCAACGACTGGACGACGCTCGAGGATATTCTGGCCGAAGCGGCCGATTATTGGCGTGACCTGCGCAAGCCCTTCTGGGTATTCGTGCATTGACCCTCGCCCGCGCAACGCCTGTCGCGGGGCGCTCTTGACCGGCACCGACGCGGATGCGCGCCGCGGTTCCAAGCTTCCGGTATCGACGCTTGTCCTCACCCACACGTCGGATCTTCGCGTGCTGCTGATGGAGCGCGCGGATTTTCCGGGCCATTGGCAATCGGTGACGGGAAGCCAGGAATGGGGTGAAACGCTGCTGCAGACGGCAACGCGCGAGCTTCGGGAAGAAACGGGCATCGTCGCCGGCGATCATGGCGGCATCAAAGACTGGGGCATCTCGAACGTCTACGAGATCTTTGCGCAATGGCGACACCGCTATCCCGCCGGAACGATTCATAACACCGAGCATGTGTTCGGCCTCGAGCTAGACGAGCCCGTGCCGGTGATACTGGAGCCACGCGAGCATCTGCAGTACGCCTGGCTACCCTGGAAGGAAGCCGCCGACCGCTGCTTCTCGTGGTCGAATCGCGATGCCATCCTGCTTCTTCCGAAACGAATAGCTCAACCTGGAGCAGTTCAATGAAACCCCTTCTCGATTCCATCCGCCGCTATGGCGTGATTGCGGCGATGCTCGGCGGTGTATCGCCGCTGGCGGCGTTTGCACAGTCCATCCCACTGCCGCCGCCACCGACTGTAAGCGTGAACGCCTCGGCCAGCACCAGCGTGGGCAATGACCGGTTGCAGGCGTGGCTCCGCGCGGAAGCCGAAAGCGCCGACGCAACGACGGCGGCGAGCCAGGTCAACGCCGCGATCGCCAAGGGCCTCGCCCGCACCAAGGGCACGGCGGGCATGACCGTCGCGACGTCAGGCTATTCCACGCAGCAGATTGCCGAACGCGGACGTCCTACGCGCTGGAAGGTGGTGCAGACGATTATTGTCACGAGCAGCGATTTCGCGGCGACCGTTGCCTTGCTCACCCGCATGCAGGAGCAGGACGGGCTCCTGCTCTCCGGCTTGACCTTCTCACTATCGCCAACGGCGCGGGAGCAGGCGGAAAAGTCACTTACGCAACAGGCGATTCGTACCTGGCAAATGCGTGCGCAGCAGGCGGCATCGGCACTGGGGTTCGAAAGCTGGCGTCCCGGACATGTGACCGTGCAGGCGAGCGATGCGGGGCGCGTTTACCCGATGATGCGTGCCGCAGGAGCGGCGATGTCGGCGGAGGTGGCACCGGTCAATGCCGAAGCGGGCATGACCGAGGTCACCGTCACGGTGACCGGGGACGCCGTGGCCGACACGGCAAAGTACGTTCGCTGATCGATGCGTCGTCAGCGTTCGTCGCGTTCAGGTCACCGTTCACGCAACAATGAAGAGAGTCGTAATTATCGGCGGCGGGCCTTCGGGTTTGGCCGCGGCCCATGAAGCGACGCGCCGTGGGGCGTCCGCCCTGGTCATCGAAAAACTGGATCGGGTAGGCGGCCTCGCGCGCACGCTGGATCGCGATGGCAGCCGCTACGACATCGGCCCGCACCGCTTTTTCACGACAAATGTCGAAGTCCGCAACCTCTTCGTGGACGTGCTGGGCGAGGATCTGGTCAGGGTCTCGCGCCTCACACGGATTCTCTACGGCGGCAAATACTTCAACTATCCGCTGACGCCGTTCAACGCGCTGTTCGGCCTGGGCGTTGGCAACAGTGTTGCAATTCTCGCAAGCTACGCACAGGCGCGGATGCGCCGTCTGTTCGGAGCCTCGCGAATCGAAAGCTTCGAAGACTGGATAGTCGACCGCTTCGGCGGCCGGCTGTATCGCGTCTTCTTCAAGACCTACACCGAGAAGGTATGGGGCATCCCTTGCGACCGGATCGGTGCGGATTGGGCGGCGCAGCGCATCAAGGGCTTGAGCCTTTCGACCGCGATCTTCAACGCGCTGTACAAACCGAAAAAGAAGATCAAGACGCTGGTCGACGAATTCATGTACCCACGGTTGGGTGCCGGTCAGTTGTACCAAAAAATGGCACGACAGGCCACGGAGAGAGGTGCCGAGGTCTGGCGGGACGCCACGGTCACCGCGATTCACCACCGCGATAATGTCGTCACCGGAATCCGTTTGATGACGCACGACGAAGAACGCGACGTAACCGGCGACTACTACCTTTGCAGCGCGCCGCTGACCGAAATGCTGGAAATGATGGACCCTCCTCCACCAGGCGATGTGCTGGCCGCCTGTCGCAGCCTCCGCTATCGCAACCATATCGGCGTCAACCTGAACGTTCAAGGCGTGCCCTTTCCCGACAACTGGATCTATGTACATGCGCCCGAGGTCCGCGCAGTACGCATTACCAACTATCGAAACTTTTCGCCTGCGATGGCGGCGGACAGCGGCATCAGCCCGCTGACGGTCGAGTATTTCTGCTTTCCCGAAGACGGCATTTGGGAAATGAGCGAGGCCGAACTCGTCAAGCTCGCAACCGACGAACTCTCCCGCCTGGGCATGGCGGGACCCGGGCGGGTTCTCAGCGGGTTTGTCGTACGCAGCGAGAAGGCCTATCCGGTTATCGAAAAGGGATACGAGGAGCACATCGCGTGCATCCGCCGATGGCTCGCAACGTTCACCAATCTGCTGCCGATCGGACGTTCCGGGATGTTCAAATACAACAATCAGGATCATGCCATGGCGACTGGCTTGCTCGCCGCGCGGACTGCGTTGGGGCTGGGGAAATTCGATCCATGGAATGTCAACATCGACGGCGAATATCACGAAGCAGGCGACGCCTGACCGCCGTGGCTTGCGCAACGACCCCGCGTCGCGCCGGCCATTGACGATGCGATTCCTTCCATTTGTTTTTTGCGCTGCCGTCGCCTTGACGGTTGCTGCCGCCCTGCGGCCGGTCCTCGGCGGCGAATACGTCTATGACCAATGGGTCGTCGGCTCCATTTCCTTGCAGGCGGAGAACAAGGCGGTTGACTATCAGGCGTTGCTGGTCGCCGTCGCAGTGTTCATTGCCCTGTCCTGGGCACTGCGTCGGTTCATTGAACGCCTCGCCCGTACACCAGAGCCCGAAACAAGCGCCGACGCTCTGCTTGGCCTCGCGTTGCTGCCGCTGGCAGCGTGGCTTGGCACGGCGCTGGTGCGCAATACATCGCCCGGCTTTCCGTATGCCTGGACGCTCGCCGCCGTCGCGGTGGTTCTGTTGGGTGCCTGGCGATGGGGCACGTCGATGCGCGTCGACGCCGATGCGCTGACAGAACTCGGCCACGGCGTGCTTTGCAGCCTGCTGCTTTCGCTCTTCGGTGGCATCGGCGTATTGCTGCTGCTCTTTCATGCATCGGGCCACGTCTTTCCAAAAAACCCGCGCGATGCGGAAGTCATGGTGACGATCGCACTGGTTGCAAACGCGCTGGTGGTCGGCTATTTATTCGCCCGCTCCTCTCATCAATCGCTCCTTCAGCGCGATCTGCAGCGTTGGCTGGTGATGCTGCAATTTTCGCTCCCGCTGCTGGGCCTGGTGCTGCTGCCTGCGCAAATTGCGTACCGTGGCACCTTCGAGCCTTACGCCTGGCCATGGAAATTGCTGTTGGTTGTCGTGGTTTCTGCCGTGATGGCATGGGCGCGGTTGGTGCGCCGGTTCCGCCAAACGGCCGTTGCGGGCCCTTCAGTGCAAGCCGCGCTGGACCCGTGGGCGCTGGCCATGATCGCCGTTTTCCTGACGGCTCCCCGGACGACGTTCGAATTGTTGTCCGCCTCCGGCTACGCGACTTTTTTTGGCGACAATTTTCATCTCGGCGAGCAGATCCTGCCCTGGCAGCAATGGGTCGACTTCCACAAGATTCCCTACGTCGACTTTGCGCCGGTACATGGATTGATGCCTATCCTCACCGGCGCGCTGAGCCAGTTCTTCTACGATGGGACGCTCGCGAACCTGAATTCGTCGTTCAGCATTCTCGTGGCCATTGCCAGCGCCGTTACCGTGTGCCTGGCATGCCGCGTTTCCGGCGCCGTGCTGGGATTGGCCTTGTGTTTCCTGCTTGCCCCGTTTGATCGTCTATTGTTCGTGGCGCCAGCCTTGTTGCTGCTGGCTGATGCAAAACTGATGGCGCGTCCGGGGGCTTGGCTCGGGGCCTGGGTCCTGGCAACGACGTTCATGCTGGGATACAACGCTGCCGTCGGCTCCGCGTTCGCGGGGGGTACGGCACCGTTCGCGCTCCTGGCACTGATCAGGGCGTACAAGGGGGGATGGAGCGTACGGCGGAACCTCGTCGTCATTGGCGCAGCGGCGGTCGCGCTTATCGTGTTCGCACCGCATGGGCGCGAAATTCTCGAAGGATTCGTGACGTTCATAGCGGAGAACGGCGCCACCAATACTGTCGGCCACGGCATTCCGCTCGCCCGCGGATTCGGCTTGGCGGGCACCCCACAGGATGGCGTGTTGTCGAGCAGGGTGCTGTTCGACCTGCTTCGACTATCATGGATCGTGGTTGCGCTGTACGCGCTGCAGCGCGGATTTCTCGACTGGCGCACAAGCCGACGGGGCGGCGACGCCATGGCCGCATCCTTCCTGCCATTGGCAATCAGTTCGACCCTGTTGCTGCTTTCTGTCTGGTCCATCGGCAGGATCGACGTCGAATCGGCAAGTCGTCCCGGCATCGTGTCCTTCCTGGCGGCAGGCACCTTGCTGCCGATCCTCCATATCGCCCGCAGCGGATTCCCACCGCCTTGGGCCCAAGCCACCTTCGCGTTGATTCTCGCCATGTTTGCCGCAATGCACGGATTGCAAAGCCGGTTCTCTCCCGTGCAATTGACGTTGCGCGGGTTTGCGCGCGTCGAGGTCCCGGCAACGATGGAACGCATCAGCGGCGCCGATTTCGGTGGCTCTCGACTGGGAACACTTTACGTGCCGCCGAATCGTCGCGCAGAGATCTCGGGTTTTGCGGACGCGCTCAAGCATGTGCTGGCGCCGGGACAGACGTACTTCGATCTCACCAATCGGCAAGCGTTCTACTTCTACCTCGGTCTTCCGGTTCCCGCGCTTTACTCGGCCACCTTCAATGTCGTGAACGAAAGCCAGCAGCGGCGATTGCTTCGTCAGCTCGCGGCCGATGCGCCGCCCGCCGTCTTCGTCGCGCCAGCCCTGGAGGGAGACGGAATCAACGCGAGCTTGCGGTCGTTCTACCTGTACCGGCATTTCGTGCGGAGCTATCGACCCGTGAAGCGGGGACCCTACACATTCCTGGTCAACGCCCGGTCTCCGGCCTTCCCGGGCGAGCCGAACATACCGCAGGAGGACGCGCTGCTTGACCAGGCTTTTGCCCATCCGGACCTGCAGTTGATTCCGGCGACCTGGGGACGCAGCTGGCCGACGCTCAAGGATAAGGCGCGACGCCTAGGCGAGCTCGTGCCGGAACAATCGCAGAGTGCTTCCGACACGGTCTGCCCGACGCCGGAGGGCAACGGTTCACCGTTCGAGCGGGTGGGACGCTACCAACTCCCGTCACCCGAAAACGTCGCGGAGCGCGCCGATTTGCTGGAAATCAGGTTGCGTGCGGACACGACGATGCCGGATTCACTGCTCCTGCGCTTCTCGTCGGCACCGGACGGCACCGTCCATACCGCGACGATGGACGTACGGGGAAGAACGCTGATCGTCCCCATCAGCTCGTATCCGTCGTGGCTAAGGAGTCCTGAAATCCGCACCATCGACCTCTGTGCGCCTGCACACCAAGCACCGACAAGAGATCTGATTGCTGGCGTGAGCGCATGGAAGATCCCCGATCTGGTGCCGTAACGCGCGCCCGTCGACCCAACGACTCACACCATCTCTGCGGAAATGCGTTGTTCAATGTTCACGCGTGCAAGCCAATAGGCCAGAGTGCTCAATCGCGACGCGACCGCAACAATGCGGATCCCGCCCGCCGGGAGTGCGCAAGCATCGCCGGAACCCAGGCGTGAAACGGCAGCGCCACGCCCGCCCAGAAGTCGCTGACGCGCTCCCGGTTCGTGAGGCCCGTGGCCGGCCATTCGCCTGGCAGCGGTCGACAGTAGGTGCCGAAGAGGATGTCCCATAGCGGCAGGAATGCAGCAAAGTTCTTGTCGGCATGCCGGATTTCACGACTATGGTGGATGCGGTGAAGCTGTGGTCCGGTAAGAACGGGTGTAAACGGGCCCAGAGGCAGGCGGACGTTGGCATGAATGAATATGGCCCACTGACCAATGACGAACACGATCATCGCGCCTTGCACTGCTCCCAAGGCGATCAGGAATGTCATCGGGATCGTGATCGTGAATCCCCGGATCGCCTCCTCCAACCAGTGGTGACGTCCGCTGGAAAGGCAGTAGAGGCTTTCGTCCATGTGGTGCAGCTTGTGTTGCTCCCACAGCGCCGGCAGCGTGTGCTGGAGTCGGTGGTGCCAATAATAGAAGAAATCGAAAACGACGAAGGGCAGAACGGGAAGCAGGATGTAGTGCAAGACGCCGTCGAGCGGCGGCGATCCGGTGCGGACCTGATCCAGGTTGATCGTGAGCAGGCTTCCGCCTGTGGCGCTCGTTATCTTCGCGGCTAGATACACCGGCAATACGATAACGAGGGGCGTGACCAGCAAATAAAGAAGCGTGAATTCGCCGGTCAGGATCCGGTTTCGGATGGGCTGGTTTCGCTCCGCGGGCAACAAGCGCTCGGCGACCATGAATCCCGCGATAACGGCGAGCAACAGAAGGTAAGGCCTCGTGACGGGAAGCGCTGCCAGGAATGCGTGCCAAGCGTCTTTCATGAACTGCGTTGCTCGCGCGACGATGTTCCGGCATCGTCGGGCTGGCGAGCCTCAGCCGGCAAGGTGTCTCAGCGCTCCGCCACCGGGAGGCGGGGGGTGCATGCTTCCCCCGCTTTGTCCGTCGCGCGTATCGACGCTGTCCACGCCGTATTTCATCATTGCGCCGACGCGGGCTCGGACGGTGCCGGCGGGGCAGCCGCATCCTCGGCGGCAGCCTTCATCGACAACCGCAAACGACCCTTGTCATCCGCTTCGAGAACCTTCACCCGCACGACCTGGCCTTCCTTCACATAATCGGAGACCTGGTTGACCCGCTCCTTTGCGATCTGCGAAATGTGCAAGAGGCCATCCTTGCCGGGCAACACCTGGACGATCGCGCCGAAATCGAGCAGGCGCAACACGGTGCCTTCATAGATGCGGCCCACCTCCACCTCGGCGGTGATCTCCTCGATCCGCTTTTTCGCCGCGTTGCACGCATCGGCGTTGACGGAGGCGATGGTGATCGAGCCATCGTCCTGGATGTCGATGGTGGTGCCGGTTTCCTCGGTCAATGCCCGGATCACCGCACCGCCTTTGCCGATCACGTCGCGGATTTTCTCGGGATTGATCTTGAAGGTCATCATCCGCGGCGCGTGCTGCGAAACCTCGGCGCGCGCATGCGGCATTGCCTGCTGCATGAGTTGCAGGATATGCAGTCGGCCTTCGCGCGCCTGTGACAGCGCCACGGCCATGATTTCCTTGGTGATGCCCTGGATCTTGATGTCCATCTGCAGCGCCGTGATGCCGCGGTCGGTGCCCGCGACCTTGAAATCCATGTCGCCCAGGTGATCCTCGTCCCCCAGGATATCGGAGAGCACGGCAAAGCGGTTGCCGTCCTTGATGAGGCCCATCGCAATGCCCGCCACATGCGCCTTCATCGGCACCCCGGCGTCCATCAGTGCGAGGCTCGCGCCGCATACCGACGCCATCGAGGAGGAGCCGTTCGATTCGGTGATCTCCGAGACCACGCGCAACGAGTACGCGAACTCTTCAGCCGTCGGCAGAACCGCCAGCAACGACCGCTTGGCAAGCCGGCCGTGGCCGATTTCGCGGCGCTTGGGCGTGCCGACGCGGCCCGTCTCGCCGGTCGCGTAGGGCGGCATGTTGTAGTGGAACATGAATCGATCGCGGTATTCACCCATCAGCGCGTCGATGATCTGCTCGTCGCGCGCGGTGCCGAGCGTGGCAACCACCAGCGCCTGCGTTTCGCCGCGCGTGAACAGTCCCGAGCCGTGTGTGCGCGGCAGGACACCGGTGCGAATGGTGATCGGACGCACCGTGCGGGTGTCGCGACCGTCGATGCGCGGCTCACCGGAAAGAATCTGGCTGCGCACGATCCGGGCCTCGAGCTCGTGCAGGAAATCACGCACCTCGTTGGCGTAGCCTGGGGCGGCATCCGCAGGAACGCATTCGGCGCTGACCTTTGCCGTGATTTCCTTGAGGCGCTGCTGCCGATCCTGCTTGCGCCGTATCGCGTAGGCCTCGCGCAACTCGGCTTCCGCGCACGCCGTCACCTGATCGATCAGCGGCTGGTTCTTGGCGGGCGCCTGCCAATCCCACAACGGCTTGCCGCCCTCTTCCACCAATTCATGGATCATGTTGATGACCGCTTGCTGCTGCTGGTGGCCGAATACGACCGCCCCAAGCATGACTTCTTCAGGCAGCTCGTCGGCCTCGGACTCAACCATCAGGACCGCCGCCTCCGTACCCGCCACGATGAGATTCAGCTTCGATTCGGTGAGCTCGGTCTTGGTGGGATTGAGCAGATACTGGCCATTCACATAGGCGACCCGCGCGGCTCCGATCGGGCCATTGAAGGGCACGCCGGAAAGTGAAAGCGCCGCCGAGGCACCGATCATGGCCGCAACATCAGGATCGACTTCCGGGTCGACCGACATCACCGTCGCGATGACCTGCACTTCGTTGTAGAACCCGTCGGGAAAGAGCGGTCGGATCGGACGATCGATGAGCCGCGAGGTGAGGGTTTCCTTTTCGGAGGGCCGGCCTTCGCGCTTGAAAAAACCGCCGGGGATCTTGCCTGCGGCGTATGTCTTTTCCTGATAGTCGACAGTCAGGGGGAAAAAGTCCTGGCCGGGCTTGGCGGTCTTGGCAGCGACCGCAGTTACCAGCACTACCGTATCGTCGAGCGAGACCAGGACGGCGCCGCCGGCCTGGCGCGCGATTTCACCCGTTTCCAGCGTCAGCGTATGACGGCCGTAAGGAATGGATTTCTTGATGGCATTCACAGTATGTGTCCTCGAATTCCGGCATGACAATGGCCGCGCTTCGATTGCGCGGCCGCTGCGGGGTAGTCAAAAGGGATGCCGCGCGGGTGATGAATGGAGCGCGGGTGCCAAAAGCGGCATATCGGTGAGTCGCGCGCGGACCGAATCGATAAAGAGCTCAATCGCGCTCGCGCAGGCAGTCGGCAGCGGGCACCCGATTACTTGCGCAGCCCAAGTTTCTCGATGAGCGAGCGATAGCTTTCCGCGTTGCGCGACTTGAGATAGTCGAGCAGCTTGCGGCGACGCGACACCATGCGCAGCAGTCCGCGGCGGGAATGGTGGTCCTTGGTATTGCTCTTGAAATGATCGGTAAGGCCATTGATACGCGCGGTAAGAAGCGCAACCTGCACTTCCGGCGAGCCGGTATCGGCGGCGCCCCGCTGGTGTTCGGCGATTACTTTCGCCTTGTCATGCACGGTGACTGCCATTGCGCTCTTTCCTTGTCTTCTCGTCGGTCTGGTGAAGCCGATAATTATAGCCCGAAAATTGCTTAGGATTCAACCGCTAAAGCATGCGGCAACGCGTGCTGCACGCCATCACCAGTCGTCCCGCGCCGCCGTATCGACGAGCCGGACAGGACGCAGGACGCCGGCGGCAGCTTCGACAATTCCCATGAATCGCCCCAGCGGGCCATAAGCGCGAAGCCGTCCTGCCGCGCCGGCAGGCGATGATGCCGATCTGCCCTCCATCAGGGCTCGCGCGGCCTCGCCATCGATGACGATTCGGCTCATCTCGCAAAGCGGGGCGTCGATCGGCAGCAATGGGGTAAGCCGCGCGCCGGCGTCCCGCGCCTGGAGGGCGTCCAGCGTGATGGCGTGCTCGATGCGAAACGGCCCGGTCGCCGTCCGCCGTAACGCGGCAAGGTGGCCAACGGTTCCCAACGAGCGTGCGAGGTCTTCGGCGAGCGCGCGCACATATGTGCCCTTGCTGCAGCGGATCCGAACTACCGCGTCCGATGCGCCGAATTCCATAAGCTCCAACCCATCGATTACGATGTCGCGCGCCGGGCGCGGAATTTCGATGCCTTCGCGGGCGTATTCGTAATACCTGCGTCCCTGATGCTTCAGTGCGGCATGCCGCGGGGGCACCTGTCGGGACACGCCAATAAAGCGCTGCAGCGCCAATTGCAGCGCGTCGCGGTCAAACGTGACCGGCGCCTCGGCGAGGACCTCACCTTCGGCATCTCCTGTCGTCGTCGATGTGCCGAAACGAATGCCGGCGACGTACTCCTTGCGCGCGTCGAGCAGGGCCTGGGCAAATTTGGTCGCCTCGCCAAAACATAGTGGCAGCAAACCGGACGCCATTGGATCGAGCGTGCCCGTGTGGCCGGCCTTGGCCGCGTTCAGCAATCGCCGCGCGTGCTGCAGGGCGGTGTTGGAAGAAAGGCCGCGTGGCTTGTCGAGAAGCAGCACGCCATCCACCCGCAGACGCGGCGGGCGGGCAACGACTGGGGCAGGACCGCTGTTCAGCTGGAGTGCTTGCGATCGGCTGCGACCGCGTCGTCGATCAACTGCGAAAGCTCCATGCCCGTCTCGATCGACGCGTCGTAGACAAAGTGCAACTGCGGCACCGAGTAGAGCTGCAGACGACGCGACAGCGCGCTGCGCAAATAGCCGGCCGTTCGCTGCAGCGTTTCGACGGCTTCGACGGCGTGCTCACGGCCCGTAAGCTGGGTGAAAAATATCTTGGCATGGGAAAGGTCCGCCGACGCCTCGACTGCCGTAATCGTGACTTGCCCCACCCGCGGGTCCTTCACTTCCTCGCGCAAGAGCTCCGCGAGCTCGCGCTGGATCTGGTCGGCCACCCGTTGGGCCCGTTGAGAATGCTTTTTCATTCAATGCAAGTCGGGCCGGCCGACGCCGGCCCTCTTGCCATTAGACTTATTGCAGCGTGCGCGAGACTTCGACGATCTCGTAGCACTCGAGCTGGTCGCCCTTTTCGATATCGTTGAAGTTCTTCACGGAAAGGCCGCATTCGAAGCCGGCCTTGACCTCGCGCACATCGTCCTTGAATCGCTTCAGGGAATCGAGCTCGCCGTCGTGCAGCACGACATTGTCGCGCAGCACCCGCACACGCGATCCGCGCCGCACCACGCCATCGAGCACATAGCAGCCCGCGACGGTGCCCACCTTCGAGATCTTGTACACCTCGCGCACTTCGACGACACCGACCTGCGATTCCTTCTTTTCCGGCGATAACATTCCCGACAGGGCGGCCTTTATCTCATCCACCGCGTCATAGATGACGTTGTAGTAACGAATGTCCACCCCGCTACCCTCGGCAAGCTTGCGGGCCGCGACGTCGGCACGCACGTTGAACCCGATAACCACCGCCTTGGATGCAAGGGCCAGGTTGATGTCAGATTCGGTGATACCGCCAACGGCCGCGTGCACGATGTTGACCTTGACCTCGGCAGTCGAAAGTTTGGTCAGCGCCTGTGTCAATCCTTCGTACGAGCCTTGTACGTCGGCCTTGATGATGAGTGCCAAGGTCTTGATGGCATCTTCCGCCATCTGGTCGAACATGTTCTCGAGCTTCGCGGCCTGCTGCTTGGCAAGCTTCACCTCACGGAACTTGCCTTGCCGGAACAACGCGATTTCGCGCGCCTTGCGCTCATCTCCCAGCACCATCACGCCCTCGCCCGCAAGCGGCACGTCGGACAACCCCTGGATCTCGACCGGAATCGACGGCCCGGCCGCGTGCACGGCCTTGCCCGTCTCGTCGGTCATGGCACGCACCCGACCGAACACGGCGCCCGCGAGAACGATGTCGCCGCGCTTGAGCGTGCCGGAATGCACGAGCACGGTGGCCACCGGTCCGCGACCCTTGTCGAGGCGCGCCTCGATGACGATCCCGCGCGCAGGAGCATCCTTGGGCGCTTTGAGCTCCAGCACTTCGGCCTGCAGCAGGATCGCGTCGAGCAGCGCGTCGATGCCGGCTCCGGTCTTGGCCGATACCGGGATGAACTGCGTTTCGCCGCCGTATTCCTCGGGAATCACGCTTTCGGCCACAAGCTCCCGCTTCACGCGTTCCGGATTCGCCTCGCCCTTGTCGATCTTGTTCAACGCTACCACCAGCGGCACGCCGCCGGCCCTGGCATGGGCAATTGCTTCGCGCGTCTGGGGCATGACACCGTCGTCGGCTGCAACGACCAGGACCACGAGATCGGTGACTTTCGCGCCGCGAGCGCGCATTGCGGTAAACGCTTCATGACCTGGTGTGTCGAGGAACGTGATAACGCCTTTCGCCGTTTGCACGTGATAAGCGCCGATGTGCTGGGTAATGCCACCTGCCTCACCGCTTGCTACCCGCGCGCGGCGGATGGTATCCAGAAGCGAGGTCTTGCCGTGATCGACGTGGCCCATGACGGTGACGACCGGCGGCCGCGGCTCGGCCACGGCCGCCTGCGCGCCGGAGCTTTCCTCGAGCAGCGCATTGAGATCGTCGAGTTTCGCGGGCTTGGCCTTGTGGCCCATCTCTTCCACCAGGATCATCGCTGTTTCCTGGTCGAGGACCTGGTTGATCGTGACCATCTGCCCGAGCTTCATCAGGGCCTTGATAACCTCGGCTGCCTTGACCGACATCTTGTGCGCGAGGTCGGCGACCGAGATCGTCTCAGGAACCACGATGTCACGCACGACCGGGCCGGCGGACACCGAAGCGCCTTCAACGCCTTCCTCATCATGGCGATGACGCCCCACCTTGGGCTGGCGCCATCCGGTGTTCGCAGTACCACCGGTGACGTCGCCGCGAAGCTTGAGCGCGCGCCGTCGTGCCGCCTCTTCCTGGAAGCCGGCGCCGCTTTTCTTGATGGGCTTCGGCTTTTCGCCCGGCTTGGCCGCGGGACGATGCAGCGTTGTCGCGAACGGCACTCTGGCGCCCGGAATTTGCGCGGGCGCCGATGCGGCGGCCGCTATCGCGGACTGCGCATCGGCCTCCTGTGCGGCGAGTCGCGTGGCTTCGGCTGCCGTTGCGGCGTCGGCTACGAGCTTGGCGACCGCTTCGTCGGCTTCGCGTTCCTTCTTGGTCTTGCGCTTCGACTGCTCCTGCTTTTGCAGCACTTCCTGCTGCTGGCGCTGCATGAGCTCCTGGCCCTTGCGCGCTTCTTCCTCGCGGGCAGCGATTTCCTCCGGGGAGAGCATCATCGGCGCCGGTGCCGTCGCCTTGGGCAGCTCCTCGACAACCGGGGCCGCCTCGGGCTCGTCGCGCTTCATGAACACGCGCTTCTTGCGCACTTCGATCTGGATCGTGCGCGCACGGCCCGTCGAGCCGGCGGCCTTGATTTCGGTCGTCTGCTTTCGGGTGAGCGTGATCTTCTTCTTGGGTTCGCCGGCGGCGCCGTGTTGCTTGCGCAGGTAATCGAGAAGCTTGGTCTTGTCCTGCTCGGACAATGCATCTCCCTGCTTCTTGCCAGCCACGCCGGCCTGGATCAGCTGCTCGAGTAAGGCCCCTGCCGGCATCTTGAGCTCGGTTGCGAATTGTTCAATCGTCGTCTGCGCCATGCGCGTCTCCTGCGTGTGCTCTTGCCTTTAGCGCTGCTGCCCCAAGGCGGGGGCGGCCGGCGCGGGTTGCCCCGCGGTCGCCGGCGCTTCTTCGAACCAATGCGCCCGGGCCTTCATGATGAGGTCCTGCGCACGTTCCTCGCTCATGCCTGTCAACTCGACAAGCTCGTCGACTGCGAGGTCCGCCAGTGCGTCGCGCGTGATCATTCCATGCGTCGCGAGGGCGCTCGCGACTTCGGTGTCCATGCCCTCGAGACTCAACAGCGCCTCGTCGACGTTCTCGACGCTTTCCTCGCGCACGATCGCTTCGGTGAGAAGCGCGTTCCTTGCCCGGCTGCGAAGCTCGTTGACCGTATCCGCGTCGAATGATTGGATTTCCAGCATCTCGCTGATGGGCACATAAGCTACCTCTTCCAGCGAAGTGAAGCCTTCGCCGATCAGGATGTCCGCCACCTCTTCGTCGACGTCGAGCTTCTCCATGAAAAGCCCGCGCAGGCGGTCACTCTCCGCTTCGTGCTTCTTCTGCGATTCCTCGACACTCATCAGGTTGAGCTCCCAGCCCGTGAGCTCGGAGGCGAGCCGCACGTTCTGCCCCAGTCGGCCGATGGCGATTGCCAGGTTTTCCTCGTCGACCACCACGTCCATGCTGTGCTTTTCCTCGTCGACCACGATCGAGGAAATTTCGGCAGGCGCCAGCGCATTGATAACGAACTTGGCCGGATCTTCCGAAAACAGGATGATGTCCACGCGCTCGCCGGCAAGCTCGTTGGTGACGGCCGTCACTCGTGAGCCGCGCATGCCGATGCAGGTTCCCTGTGGATCGAGGCGCGGATCGTTCGACTTGACGGCGATCTTGGCGCGAATGCCCGGGTCGCGGGCCGCAGCCTTGATCTCGATCAAACCTTCCTCGATCTCGGGAACCTCGAGCTCGAAAAGACGCATCAGGAATTCCGGCGCAATGCGCGACAGGATGAGCTGAGGGCCTTTGGCGGTGCGATCGATCTTGGTCACGAACGCACGAATGCGGTCGCCGACCCGCAGCATTTCCTTCGGGATCAGCTGGTCGCGCGGAATCACGCCTTCGATGCGCCCCGATTCGACGACGACATTGCCGCGCTCGATGCGCTTGACCGTCCCAGTCAACAGGTTGTCCTGGCGCTCCAGGAAGTCGTTGAGGATCTGTTCGCGTTCGGCATCGCGAATCTTTTGCAGTATGACCTGCTTGGCCGCCTGGGCGCCGATGCGCCCGAACTCGACCGGCTCGAGCGCCTCTTCGACGACATCGCCCAGGTTGAGCGCCGGCTCACGCTCCGCGGCGTCGGTGATCGCGATCTGATGCCCGGGCTCTTCGTGCTCTTCATCGGGCACCACCGTCCAGCGGCGAAACGATTCGTAATCGCCGGTTTCCCGGTCGATCGAGACCCGGGCGTCGATCTCGCCGGGGAAACGCTTCTTGGTGGCCGACGCGAGCGCAGACTCGAGCGCGGTGAATACGATTTCCTTGGGAACGTTCTTCTCGCGCGAGAGAGCATCCACCAGCAGCAGCAGTTCGCGGTTCATGTCGATTTTCTCCACTCAATCCTGGGCACGAGGCGGGCACGGTCGATCTCGTCCATCGGGACGGTGCGCAGACCCTGGGGGGTCTCGAGCAATACGGCGCCTTCCTCACAGCCGCGCAGCACGCCTTTGATGCGGCGGGCGTTGTCGACCGGGTTGTGCAAACGCAATTCGGCTTCCTCGCCGGCGAAGCGGCTGAAATCTTCCGCACGCGAAAGCCTGCGATCAAGGCCCGGCGACGAGACCTCGAGCCGGTCGTAATCGATGTTCTCGACCGCAAAGAGCCGCGTCAGGTGGTGGCTCACCCGGGCGCAATCCTCGACGTCGACACCACCCTCCTTGTCGATGAATACGCGCACGAGCCGGCCCTTGGGCGAACTCTCCCAATCGACCAGCTCATAGCCCATCGAAGGCAGTGTTTTATCGAGCAATTCGGCAAGACCCATGGGCCTGGCACTCAAGGCGTTGAGGAAAAAAAAATGGGCTGTGCCAGCCCATTACTCGTATTTGCCTGCGCTTTTGGCGTGTAGTTGCGCGTACCTGCGTACGTCACGCCAACGCGTACTTGCGTTGCTCACCCCAACTTTACAGCCTTGAATTCTAGCAGAAAACGCCGGCGATTTGAAGCGTATTCGCGGTCTTGTCGCGGCGTGCGGGGCCGGTACCACGCGCCGGCCGGCGAAGCCTGGATCGACGCGCGGTCGCAGAGGCCGGTAACATGCCGGTTGGACTGTCTCCGGAGCGCACGGTGCCCGAACCACTGCTGATCGCCAAGAACCTTTCGACCGAGCTTTCGCTTCTTCCCGCCCTCGCCAACCGCCACGGGCTCATCACCGGGGCGACCGGAACCGGCAAGACCGTAACGCTGCAGGTAATGGCCGAGCGCTTCAGCGCCATTGGGGTGCCGGTGTTCATGGCCGACGTCAAGGGCGATCTTGCCGGCATCACCCAGCCCGGAACGCTCTCGGACAAGCTCGCCGAGCGGCTCAAACTCATTGGCGCGGACGCGCCGGCCTTTGCCGGTGTCCCGGCTGTGCTCTGGGATGTCTTTGGCGAACAGGGCCACCCGGTGCGCGCGACGGTGTCCGACCTTGGACCGCTTCTTTTTTCGCGCGTCCTAAACCTCAATGAAGTGCAGGAGGGCGTGCTCGCGCTGGTCTTCAAGGTGGCGGACGACAATGGGTTGCTGCTACTCGATCTCAAGGATCTGCGGGCGGTGCTCCAATACGTCGGCGACAACGCCGCGCGATTCACAACCAATTATGGGAACGTATCTGCGGCAAGCATTGGCGCCATCCAGCGAGGACTCCTCGGCCTCGAGCAACAGGGCGCCGAGCGCTTCATCGGCGAGCCGATGCTCGATATCGACGACCTCATCCAGACCATCGATGGCCGTGGCGTAGTCAATATCCTCGCCGCCGATCGCCTGCTCAACGCGCCGAAGTTGTATTCGACGCTGTTGCTGTGGCTGCTCTCCGAGTTGTACGAGCGTCTGCCCGAAGTCGGCGATCCCGACAAACCCAAGCTCGTTTTTTTCTTCGACGAGGCGCACCTGTTATTCACCGATGCGCCGCGTGCGCTTCTCGACAAGATCGAGCAGGTGATCCGGCTGATTCGCTCGAAGGGCGTCGGCGTCTACTTCTGCACTCAGAATCCGCTCGATGTCCCCGAGACGGTGCTGGGACAGCTCGGCAACCGCGTCCAGCACGCGTTGCGCGCGTACACGCCGCGCGATCAGAAGGCGGTCAAGGCCGCCGCCGAAACCATGCGCGCCAATCCGGCCTTTTCCACGGAAACGGCGATCACCGAGCTCGCGGTCGGTGAAGGGCTCATCTCCTTTCTGGATCAGAAGGGAAGGCCCACGGTGGTCGAGCGTGCCTACGTGCTGCCGCCGGCAAGCCGCATCGGCCCCATCACAGCAGCGGAGCGCAAGCAAGTGATGGCGGTCTCATCCGTTGCCGGTGTGTATGACAAGACCGTTGATCGCGAATCCGCGTACGAGCGGCTGCAAGGCCGGGCGGCGCAGTCGAACTCACAGAACGCGGCTAACGCCGACGCCACAGCCAGCATGGGCGATCGGCTCAAGGATTCGTTGGGCGGGCTCCTGTCCGGAAGCGGCCGCAAGGATAGCCTCGTGGAGGCGATGGCCAAGAGCGCCGTGCGAACGATCGGCTCATCGGTGGGGCGAGAGGTCATCCGCGGCGTACTTGGATCGTTGCTGCCCGGCCGGCGCCGGTAAAAGCGATCATGTTCGGAACAATGATCGAACGCATACGCGCGTTGTGCGCGGTTCGGCCGTCGCCGTCGAAGCCGGCCGCTGGGGGGAGCAGGCAATGTCGCACGCCTATGTAAGGCTCGCTGGGATCGCGCTGATCGTCGCAGGGTGCTCGGCGCTTCCTGTACCGCGCGTGCCCGTTCCCATA
>JANXZT010000376.1 GCA_025355395.1 Betaproteobacteria bacterium | reverse complement strand
CCGCAAGAGCTACCTCGACAATCCGGTCATTCACGGGGTGAGTCTGTCCGTCGCCGACGGTGAATTCATCGTCATCGTCGGCCCCTCCGGCTGCGGCAAATCGACCCTGCTGCGAATGGTTGCCGGGCTCGAAGAGATCACCAGCGGCGAAGTCGTCATCGGCGACCGGGTGGTCAATGCCCTCGAGCCGAAGGACCGCGATATCGCAATGGTGTTCCAGAACTATGCGCTGTATCCGCACATGAGCGTCTTCGGCAACATGGCGTACGGACTGCGCATTCGCGGCTATACCAAAAGCGACATCGAGGCGCGGGTGCAACGCGCCGCGGAGATCCTCGAGCTCGGCCCGTTGCTGGCGCGAACGCCGCGCCAGCTTTCGGGAGGGCAGCGCCAGCGCGTCGCCATGGGCCGTGCCATCGTGCGTGAGCCCGCCGTGTTTCTGTTCGACGAGCCATTGTCCAATCTCGATGCCAAGCTGCGGGTGCAAATGCGATTGGAGATCCAGAAACTGCATCGCCGGCTCGGCACCACCAGCCTGTATGTCACCCATGACCAGGTCGAGGCGATGACTCTCGCGCACCGGATGGTGGTGATGAATGCGGGCCGCGCAGAGCAGATCGGCAGCCCGATGGAAGTCTACGAGAACCCCGCCACGGTGTTCGTCGCCGGATTCATCGGATCGCCGGCCATGAATTTCCTGCCCGCACGCGGCATCGACGGCAACTGCGTGGAATTGCAGGGCGCGGGCGTTCTGCCTGCCGCGACCGCGGTGCCGGTCGGCAAGGAGGTCACCGTAGGTTTGCGGCCCGAGCAGTTGGCGCCCTCCAGCGAGGCCGACGCGTCGCTCGCCGGGACCGTGGAAATGGTGGAAGCCCTCGGTGCCGATACCTTGCTGCATCTCGATGTCGGCGGGCGCAACATCATTGCGCGCGTGCCGCAAGGGGTGACGCCGGCGATTGGCAGCACGCTGCATGTTCGCGCCAACCCGGACCGTGTTTATCTTTTCGACGCTCAAACCGGCGCGAGACTCAGGTGACTCACACGATGCCCGCTTCGAAGGAATGCCTGCCGGTCACGGCCGCGCATTGGCCCTATCCGCGGCTTGTCGCGCATCGCGGTGCCGGCAAGCTCGCCCCCGAGAACACCTTGACGGCCATGCGCGTGGGATACGCCCACGGTTACCGCATGGCGGAGTTCGACGTGAAATTGAGCGCCGATGGCGTGTCCTTTCTGCTGCACGACCATACCCTCGAGCGCACCACCAGCGGCCGCGGCCGCGCCGATGCGCTGCCGTGGCGAGAGCTGTCCCGGCTCGACGCCGGTGCGTGGCATTCGGCTCAGTACGCGGGTGAGCCGTTGCCCACCTTGAGCGGCGTTGCGCGATGGGCACGGGCGCATCACGTCGCATGCAACATCGAGATCAAGCCCACCCCCGGCCGCGAGCGCGAGACGGGGGCGGCGGTGGCGCTCGATGCGCTTGCGTTATGGCGCGAGGCGGAGCTGCCGCCTTTGCTGTCGTCGTTTTCCCTCGAAGCCCTTGCGGCCGCGAGGGATGCTGCGCCGGAACTGCCACGCGCGCTGTTGGTCGAGACGCTGCCGCCCGATTGGCGCGATCATCTCGCGCGACTGCAATGCGTGGCACTGGATACCGACCACACGGTCCTCACCGAGGCAGTCGTCCATGCGACACGCGCGGCGGGATATCGCGTGCTGTGCTACACGCCCAACGATACGCAGCGCGTGCAGGAGCTCGCGGGGTGGGGTGTCGACGGCATCATCACCGATGCCGTGGATCGCATCGCGGTGGACAGCCTGCCGCCGCCGTCTTCGTTGCCGCCGCAGCCGGAATCGTCAATGTCGCAACATTAGCGACAGACGTTTGGCTGCGACAGTGGCGCCGCTCCACCGTCATCCCTGCGACATTGACGGCGCTCCGCCGTCATCCCTGCGACAGTGGCGGTGCTCCACCATCGTCCCTGCGATAGTGGCGGTGCTCCACCGTCATC
>JANXZT010000375.1 GCA_025355395.1 Betaproteobacteria bacterium | reverse complement strand
GGACAATGTGGTGTACCGCATGGGATTGGGCTCGACGCGCTCGGAAGCGCGGCAGCTCGTCGGCCATCGCTCGATCGTGGTGAATGGGAAGGTTTTGAACATTCCGTCGGCGATCGTCAAGCCGGGCGACAGCGTCAGCGTTACCGAGCGGGCCAAGGGCCAGCTCCGCATCCAGGACTCGCTGCAGCTGGCCGAGAAAGTGGGCTTCCCGTCGTGGGTCGAGGTCGACGTGAAGAAGATGTCCGGCACATTCAAGGGCGCTCCCGACCGCTCGGAGTTCGGGCAGGACATCAACGAAAGCCTGGTGGTCGAGCTTTACTCGAAGTAGCAGCGGCCGCGAGACGCGCCGCTACCCGTATTTTTTGCAGCTTCAGTTCCCTAAAGGTTCCGCATGCAGAGCAATGCCTTGTTGAAACCGCGCATCATCGACGTGCAAAGCACGTCCCCGTTCCACGCCAAGGTGGTGATGGAGCCGTTCGAGCGTGGCTATGGCCACACGCTGGGCAACGCGCTTCGTCGTGTGCTGCTGTCGTCGATGCCGGGGTACGCGCCGACCGAAGTCCGCATCACGGGCGTGCTGCACGAATACTCGGCGCTCGATGGCGTGCAGGAGGATGTCGTCGACATCCTCCTGAACCTGAAGGGTGTGGTGCTCAAGCTTCATAACCGCGACCACGTCCTGCTGAAGCTCGCGAAAAATGGCGAAGGCCCCGTCACGGCCGCCGACATCGAGCCCAATCACGACGTCGAGATCATCAACCCCGAGCACATCATCGCGCACCTCACCGCCGGCGGCAAGCTCGAGATGGAGATCAAGGTCGAGCGTGGCCGCGGCTACCAGCCGGCAACGGCGCGCGTCAAGCCCGAGGGCGGCCGATCCATCGGCAGCATCCTGCTTGATGCGTCGTTCAGCCCGGTGCGCCGCGTTAGCTACGCGGTGGAGAGCGCGCGTGTCGAGCAGCGCACTGATCTCGACAAGCTTGTGCTCGACATCGAGACCAACGGCGTGGTGGAGCCGGAGCAGGCGGTGCGTTATGCCGCCTCGGTGCTGGTCGAGCAACTGTCGGTGTTCGCGGACCTGCAAGGGTCCGAGAGCCCGACTGCGGAGCGCGCGTCGCCGCAGGTGGACCCCATCCTGCTGCGTCCGGTCGACGACCTCGAGCTTACGGTGCGCTCGGCCAATTGCCTCAAGGCCGAGAATATCTATTACATCGGCGACCTGATCCAGCGGACCGAGACGGAGTTGTTGAAGACGCCGAACCTCGGCCGGAAGTCGCTGAACGAGATCAAGGAAGTGCTGGCCTCGCGCGGCCTTTCTCTTGGAATGAAACTCGAGAATTGGCCGCCGGCCGGACTGGATCGGCCGTAGAATCGGCCGAAGGTCCGCCCCTGGTTTCGGCCGGAGCAAGCTTCCCAAAAATCGTGGGCGCAGGCCGACGACTTTCGGGAGTAACGACGACGAAAAACCGGGTACCGCGTGCCGCAGCATACGGTCTTCCGGCGTTTTTTATGACAAGAATCGTCGCGCTCCGCCCGCGATTCTTGGGTATCTCTACCCGTAAATATCAAGGTCCATTTTTTGCGGACCCCGTTAGGAAGAAGACCATGCGTCACCGCCACGGCTTGCGCAAGCTCAACCGCACCAGCAGCCATCGCCTCGCGATGCTGCGCAACATGACCAATTCGCTGCTGACGCACGAAGTGATCAAAACAACACTGCCCAAGGCCAAGGAGCTGCGCCGGGTCGCCGAGCCGCTCATCACGCTCGGCAAGACGCCGACGCTTGCCAATCGCCGGCTTGCCTTCGATCGGTTGCGCGACCGCGATGTTGTTACCAAACTCTTCAACGAGCTTGGGCCGCGTTTCCAGGCGCGCCCGGGTGGTTATCTGCGCATCCTGAAATTCGGCTTTCGCCAAGGCGATAACGCGCCGATGGCGTTGGTGGAGCTTGTCGATCGGCCGGAAGCGTCTGCCGACGAAACCGTGGAGACCGTGCAGTAGTTCACGCCGCGGTGTCGATCGCTACCCGGGAACCCGTAGCGCCGAAACCGTCGGATAGGTCCGCTGCTAGCTGTGCCGCGCACCTTGCGCCGCCAGAGCGATCGCTACCCGGGAACCCGTTAGCGCCGAAACTCTCGGATGAGTGCGCAGTTAACCGAGTCGCGTGCCCTGCGCCGCCAGAGCACCGTCCGCCCTCCGCATGAGTCTGCCCGCACCAACGTGTGGTATCGCCGCTCTACGACATTACCAGTCGATGGCTCTCGAGTAGGCCGTAGGGACCAGGCGTCGTGTGCCGCTCTTTACTTCATCGAATGTCGACGGTGCGGCTCGAAGAATTAGTCAATTTGGACGGCGTTGGAGCAGCGACAATGTGGAACAGAGCCGGAGACGGTTTAAGGAGCGGGTTTCGTATCCTGCAAATCGTCGTCTCTCAAGGCGTCGCTACCGCGCGTGTTTGCCTGCTTGCTGTGATGGCCGCGGCTTGTTCACTCACCGCAGTGGCTGGGGTCAACCTCTGGACGACGTCAGGACCGCGTACGGAATGGTCGCTGGTCGCCGCCGATCCACGCCCAGGCGGAGCAGTGTTCATCGAAACTCGCGGACGCTCGTACCGCTCGATCGATCAGGGGTCGCATTGGTCGCCGGTATCGGTGGTGGGACTCACTTCTGCGGAGTTCGAGGCGTTCTGGTTTGATCCTGACGTTCCCCACCGCATCTATGCCGCAGTGGACACCACTGGTGGATTAGGATCCAGCATCCTCAAGGCGTATCGGAGTGACGATGACGGCGCGACCTGGACGCCGGTCGGAAACTCCTTCGCTCAGTTTGGCCTCATCGGGGCGCTTGTCCGCGCCTCACGATTCGAAGTATCGGCGACGGACGCCAACCGTATGTACGCACTCACCGACGCGAGAGCGATTAGCTATAGCGCAGATGCGGGCCATAGCTGGACCTCGATCGGTCCTTCCGGCTCGTTCGTCTTCGACTTCGCGCTCGATCGCGCAGCGCCGGATACGGTGTACGGCGCCGGGATCGGCGGCGTCTTCCGGTCCTCCGATAGCGGCGCGACGTGGCAATCGATCAACACCGGTCTTCCTGCGGATATCACGGGCCTTTCGATTGTGGTCGATCCGACGATGTCGCAGCACTTGTTACTGATGGGCCGATCAGGCGCGAGTGGCTCAAACACTCAAGGGCTCTATACAACCAACAATGGAGGGTCGACCTGGGCATCGACCGGGGTCACATTTGCCGACAACGGAAATAGTGCGCAAATCGTCTTCGATCCCGGACACTCCTCTACCATTTACGCTCGCTCGGGAGTACACGTCGTGCGATCCGACGATGGGGGCGCGAATTGGCAACTGGTCACGCTCGTACATGGCGCTCCGTCGCTCTCAATTTCGATGACTGCGACGGGAACCCTCTACGCGACCGCGTCCAACTATGGTTTTCTAAGAAGCGATGATCAAGGTGCAACGTGGCTCGCTTTGAATCAAGGCTTGCCAGGCGGACAAACGCGCAAGGTTGGCGCAGTCGCAGCCAATCACTTCACTCTGTTCGGGTTAGTCCGGACTGGAAATTCAATCAACTTGGATACGGCATTCCGGCGGGGCAGCGATTCCAATCTTTGGCTGAAAGTGCGTGCCGGTTCACAGGAACTTGGTCCTTTTGGTGCAAGCGCACGCAACTCGGGCTACGTATTGGCGGGCGCCAAGGGCTCCCCGGGCCAACTTGGGTTCGTCTTCTCAAATGATGCCGGTGTGACCTGGCAAGCGCTTGTCCCGATGGGCGCCAACTTCCGCGGCGTGGTTGACTCGTTCGTCTTTGCGCCGGATTCCGATGCCAACGTTTACGCAATTGGTGAGCTCGTGCCTCTGATCACCATTGGTTTTCTGCCAGGGGCCTTCGCCCATAGCCACGATGGCGGCAGCAGCTGGCAGGATCAAGCCTCGCTATTGCAGCTTCCCAGCATCGACTCCCTCGCCGGCGATCCGTCGGATCCGAATATCGTCTATGCGGGTACCGGCGTGGACGTCTCGCCGCAGAGGATCTTACGTTCGACGGACGCCGGAGGCCACTGGAATCCATTGCCGCTGCCCGCAATTCAGGGCAATCGAGTCAGCGCCATTCTGGTGAATCCGAACAACTCGCAGCAGATCGTCGCGGCGTTCGGCTCGTCTCACAAGATTTTGGTCTCGGTGGACGCAGGGCAAACGTGGACTTCCATCAGCGATGGCCTCACTGGCGCTAATTCGGTAAACACGCTTGCTGCCGATTGGGCGCAAACGCCGCCGGTGCTTTTCGCGGGAACGGATCAAGGCATTTTCAACTCACGCCTATCGGAAGCGAATGGCTCATGGTCGCGCATACCGGGCTCAGACGCGCTCGCAGTCAACGACCTCCGAGTGGATCGGTTGGCTACATCCGCCGATCGGCTCACGATCACGGCGGCCACGGATTCGGGGGTGTGGGAATACACGTTCGATGCGTCGGGAGCGCTCGCGCCGGTCTATCGTTTCTACAACACTCAGACAGGAGCTCATTTCTACACCGCTTCGAACAGCGAACGGGACCACGTGCTAGCGACATGGCCGCAGTTCGTTTACGAGGGTGTCGCGTTCTTCGTTGCCGGCACACCGGCGTCAGGCACCATCCCGATCCACCGCTTCTACAACACGCAGACCGGCGCGCACTTCTACACGGCATCAGTCGCCGAGCGAGATAAAATCATTGCAACGCTGCCCCAGTTCGTCTATGAAGGCAGCGTTTACGATGCCTTCAGCGATGCCGAGCCAGGCACCGTCAAGCTGTATCGTTTCTTCAACTCGCAGACGGGTGCACATTTCTACACGACTCAGGATGATGAACGTGATGCCGTCGATCAGCATCTGCCGCAGTTCGTCGACGAGGGCGTTGTTTACAACGTCTATCCGGGGACGTCACAACAGTGACGCGTCACACCCTAACGCTGCATCGGACCGCACGTGTACGACATTCTACGGCGGGGGAGCTGGTTCGCCGAACGAACCGCGGCTTAATTCCGGTAGGTATCACCGCAGCGCCTGCGGAACGAGGCGCTTCATTCACTGCGCTTGCGGTCGGTGATTTCGGTGGCGATGCCAACGATGCCCAGCAGTTCGCCTTGGGGGTCCAGGTAGGGCGCCTTGGTGGAAACAAAAGTGCGGCGTGTGCCCGCCAGCATGACGGTATCTTCCTCCGTCTCGGATGTTCGGGAGCTCATTACCCGGAGATCAACAGCCCGTATCCGACTGGCATCGCCCGCATCGACGAAAATCTCCATATCGGTCTTCCCGATGACATCATCGCGGCCTTTGCCGAGCGCATCGAGGACCGCCTGGTTACAGAGGAGCCAGCGGCCCTCGACGTCCTTGGCAAAGACCAGGTCGCGCGTGCTTTCGGTGATCGCCGTGAGCAGTGAATGGTTCTTGCCGAGCGCTTCTTCGAACGTTCTCCGGTCGGTCACGTCTTCGATGACGATCGCCGTGCGCCCGACAGTGTTGTCGTCACTGCGCGCGACGTTCCCATGCACCGTCGCCCAAAATGTCGAGCCGTCCTTGCGGGTGACGGCTTGCTCGATCCGAAGCACGTCGCGTTGCTCGGCGACAAGCTCGCGCATGGCGCGCGCGTTGTCCAGCCGGTGCGCGCGGGGCAGGACGTCGAAAAGGGTCGTGCGGCGCAATTCTTCCACCGCATAGCCGGTCATGTCCGCGAGCTTCCGATTGGCGTGCAGGAAGCGCCCCGTCTTGGGATCGCATTCCGCCTGGCCAACGGCGGAGGTTTCGAAGATCTCGCGAAAGTCACGCTCGCTGCGCACGAGCGCCACCTCCAGTTCCTGGCGGCGCCAGTGGTACCGCCGCATGGCGATGTACAGGATGGCGAGCCCGAGCAGGCTCGCCGCATTCGAAAGCAGCAGAAAGATGATCCCGTATCGGCCACGCCGCTCGACCTCCGCCTGCTGCAATGTCAACATTTGATCTTCTTCCTCGCGCATGCCGCGCATCGCGACGCGCACCCGGTCCATGAGCTCCTTGCCCCGGTTCAGCGCATTGATGACGTCGTTCGCCGGTTGCCCTTGTGTCCGGTACGCGCTCAACGTTGCCGAGAATTGCCGGAGTCTTTCTTCGACCAGCGGCTTCAGCGCAGCAAGCGCCTGTTGCTGGCGCGGATTGTCGGCCGTGAGACGCTCGAGGGCGCCGATGTAATACGCCTGCTTGGCCACGGCGTCGATGTAGGGCTCCAGAAAATGGGGCTGGCCGGTCAGCAAAAAGCCCCGTTGCCCCGTTTCCGCATTGGCAAGTGTCAACTGGAGGGTTTCGAGCGCTTGCTGAACCTGCAGCGTGTGCTCGACCTGGCTCGTCGAGCGGCGGAGCTCCACGCTGGCCGTGATAAGCGCTGAAGCTGCAAGTCCCGTGAGTGCGAGGCAGAGGACAAACAGCAATGTGAGCGGAAGAGGGAAGCGAGCCGAGCGGCGTTCGGGCGGCATGACCGGGGGCAGAGGCGTTGGGTTGTCGGGCCCAAGGCGTACCAGGCTCGAGTCGCCGAAGGAATTTACGGTGATTCGCGTCGCGACGCAATGCCACCCGGACCTTTCGGCTCGCCGCGGCTTCATCGATGAATGCCGCGCTACCCGGTGCACGGATCGTGAGCACGGGCAGTTTCGGGCGCCAGATGGGGTTGGTTGCGGGGTTGATTATGCATCAACTCGCAAGTCGTGTGCCATGGGGCCGAAGGGGGAAAGCACGCACGGCGGATGGCCCGGG
>JANXZT010000028.1 GCA_025355395.1 Betaproteobacteria bacterium | reverse complement strand
GAAGAGCATCTCGACCTTCTTGCGATCCCTGCGCGATTGCTTGTAAGCAGCGGTCTTGGCAACGTCGCGAGCGGCATCCCGTGCCGATTCATGGACGCTGCGAGCGATCTTCCGCATAGGAGTGTTCGGGCAGCAGTGCGCCTTCATCGGGCAACTCGCACAATCGGACTGACTGGCTCGATGGATGATGGTGCCGGCCTTGGTGATGTGGGTACGCAGATTCTTGAACGTGCGTCTTTGCTTGCGCAGTGCATTTCCCTGCGGGCAGCGGTATTCGTCGGCCTGTTCGTCCCATTGGAAGTCGCTGCTGGAGAGCGTCTCATCGTCGCGTTGGGTCCTGTCCCACAGCGGAATGTGCGGCGCGATTCTCTTCTCTTCGACCAACCAGCCGAGCATTGGGGCCGCGCCGTATGCCATATCGCCGATCAGCCGCTCAGGCTCCAGGTCGAACCGTTCTTCGACCCGTTCGAGCATGGTCCGCGCACAGTTCACTTCGTCCGTGCGCAAAGTAGGCGTCGCCTCGACATCAACAATGATGCCGGCTCGCACATCAACCAGATAATTGGTCGAATACGCGTAGAACGCCGGACCACCCACCGCCGTCCACCGCGCGGCGGGATCAGTCGGTGAGATCGATGCCGCAGCCGGGCCCGGCTCACCCTGCGCGTCGAGTGCGGCCAGATACTCGCGTACCGCCCGGGTCGCGTGCCGCGAATCGCGCAAGTCCGCCGCCGCCTCGCGCGCCGTGCTGCGGCTGCGATTGGCGTCGGCCTTGATCACACTGGCGTCAACCGCAAAGCCTTCGCCGCCAACCAGCCCTTCCTTCATGCACCGCTCGACCACGCTCTCGAACACCTGCCGAAACGCTTCGCTCTCCCGGAAGCGGCCGTGCCGGTACTTCGAGAACGTCGAATGGTCCGGCACCATGTCCTCCAGACCCAGTCGACAGAACCAGCGATACGCCAGATTGAGGTGAACCTCCTCGCACAGTCGGCGCTCGGAACGAATGCCGAAGCTGTAACCCACGATCAGCATCCGCGCCATCAGGTCCGGATCGATCGACGGCCGCCCAGTGTGGCTGTAGAACGACGCGAGATGGCGGCGCAGTTCGCCCAGATCGAGGCAGCGATCAATCCCGCGTAGCAGGTGATCGAAAGGAACGTGATCGTCGAGATTGAATGAGTAGAACAGTCGCCTATGTCCGCCAGATCCTTGTCCCATCATGCGGGTGGCTCCGTATCGAACGCCTTAGCCACGCTTTGGACCCCGTATTGTCGGAAATCTCCGCACGCATCATGCGGCAAGTCGTTCGGAGTAATTCACGATGCCACCCAGTCTCGAGCGGGGAGTGACGGATCGACCCTGGAATGCGCTTATATCCCCAGCTCGGGTTTTCGGTTGCCATCCTCACGACCAGTGCCACAAGCTCCTGGCGAGTGCGGGGTCGGCCTGGTCTGCGACGCTCAATGAAAGTCCACTTGCGCGCCACCAGCTCCCGGTGCCAGCGCAATAAGGTTTCGGGGGTGACGATCGTGCCAAGCTCTCGTAGCGTCTGACGTCCCACCGCCCTCGCTTCTCGGCGAGATTCCGCCGCTCGGCGTCGGTGAAGATGATGCGCCGATCGCCCAGTCGCTCGCGGAGCACACGATTCTCTGCACTCAGGTACTCGATCACCGCCGCTTGTTGCCGGTGTAACCAACCGGCGACTACCATCAGCAGGAACTGCAGGAGAGTCGTCGAGGCAGTCATCAAGATCAATGTTGGCTGCTCGTCCGTACAACGTCAACCGGGACAACGCAACCGCGTGGATCCCCCAAGCCTGGCGGAGTTTTGGAACATTACGGGCTTTCGCCCCTTGCTCCCCTCCTCTGCTAGGCACTGTCCTGTCCGTTGCCCCGTCCAAACGGGCCTATCGAAATGGATTGAGGACAAAGTGTCGTGATGCTGCGGGCTAATCGCGTGTTCCGCAATCAATCAACCGAACAGGAATTTCCGCGCGGCAGCGCCGGTCTTGCCGACCAGTTTCCGCTTGTTGATGGCGGCCAGTTTCTTGATCGCCGCCTCCATCCGGCTGGCTTCCGACTGATTCGGGCAGACGAACTTGAGGAGCAGCAGGCGCGGCGGATTGGCACGGGTGTAGCGCGCCCCGGTGCCGGCGACGTGCTGTGCGTAGCGCACGGCTACATTTCGTGCGATCCCGGTGTAGATCGCTCCGCTGCGGCAGAGGATGAGGTAGACGTACCAACGCTTCGCCGCCCGTACCTTGGCCGCCAGCGCGCGAGGAGACACGTCCGACATGGGGTGCAATTCTACGGCCGCCCACATGCAGCGATCTTTTGATACACCAAACGCGGCAGCGACTCGCGTAGACCGGTCCGCGTATTTGATCGTCCGTTGACCTTTGACGGACAACGGCGCCGGCACCTTGCTCCCGTCATTCGCTCCGGCTATCGCGGGGGTCATTCCTCTTCAATTCCACGAAGTTCCGTGGCTGTATTGTGCATGATTGCGGCGGTTGTGTGGTCATCGCTCATTTGCACACAGTCGCCGCAGTTACGTCTGTAAAGCCGCCGGCACGGTAGCACCTGCTCTCGACGCTGCGATCAAGCCGTCGCCGTCATCTTTGACTCCGGCCGGCAGCAATCTCGCCGAATTCAGTATGAAAGCCATTTCAGACGCCACATGGATGAACGCAGCGAACAGCGGATTTAGGAAGCCAAACGCCGCCAACCCAACGCCCACAGCGTCCACCACGATCGTTCCGGCGAAGTTTGTCCAGATGATGCGACGGGTGCGACGGGCGAGGGCTAGCGTGTCGGTGAACTTCACCAAATCATTACCCAGCAGCACTACGTCGGCGCTCTCGCGCGCGACGTCGGTGCCCGAGCCCATCGCTACACCAACAGTGGCCTCTGTCAACGCCGGTGCGTCATTCACGCCATCACCTAACATCGCAACGATTCGACCATTGGCGACCAGGCGCTTGACGTAGTTAAGCTTGTCTTCCGGCATCAGATCGGCAGCCACATCGCCGATGCCCAGTTGTTGAGCCACGACATCCGCCACTACCTTAGCGTCGCCAGTCAGCAGGATTGTCGCGATCCCCATGCTCTGGATCTTGTCTATGGCCTGCCGGGCTTCCGGCCGTATGGTGTCGGCAACCGCGATCGCGCCCAGCAGTTGGCCCCCTCGCGCCACGAATATTTCTGATGCCTCCCTGTGCTTCGCGAGCAGATCGTCGGATACCACAATGCCATGGTCCTTCATTAACGCTTGATTGCCCACCAATACAACCTCTCCGGCAACCGCCGCGTCTATGCCGCGTCCAGGGGTGTAACCGAAGCGTTCGGGCTCCGAGAGGGAGCGTCCTTGCGCTTGCGCATACGCAACAATGGTCTTGCCAAGCGGATGTTCAGAGCGCAGCTCCGCGGATGCGGCAGCGTCGAGCAAAGCGTCCGATGTCACACCGGGGCAAGGAAGAACCGCTTGCACTTCGGGCTTTCCAAAAGTTAGCGTGCCTGTTTTGTCCAAAACCACCGTGTCCACTTTGCCCAGCTGTTCGAGAAACAACCCGCCCTTGATAATGACGCCCGCACGCGCAGCGCGACCGATTGCGCCGAGAATGGCAAGCGGCGTGCCGGCCGCTATGCCACAAGCGCCGGCAACGATGATCACCGAAATCGTCGAGTAGATATTCCGAGTAATGAGGAAGGTCAGGATCGCGGCGCCGATCGCAAGATAGACGAGATAGCCCGCCATCTGGTCCGCGAGGCGCTGTACGGGAGCACGGGAACGCTCGGCCTGCTCGACCGCCTCGATGATCTTGCCGTAACTCGTGTCGCGACCGATGCGTTGGGCGCGGATTTCCAGCGCTCCCGACTGATTGATTGAACCGGCATAGACAGAAGCTCCTGCCGTCTTCTCGATCGGCAGTGATTCACCCGTGATACGCGCCTGGTCCACGAACGAATGGCCGGCGATGACCGTGCCGTCTACCGGAATGCGACCGCCTGGATTGACCAGAACCGCATCGCCGATCGCGAGCAAACCGGCATCCACCTCCGATACGGCCCCGGCACGGCGAACCACTACAGCTCGAGGCAAGAAATCCAACAGATCCCGAATGGCGCGCCGGCCGCGGGAGACGGTCATGCCTTCCAGCACTTCGGCGACCAGTACGAAAAGCGTAATCACAAGCGCCGTGAAAAACTCGGAGATCGCGGCGGCCGATACGATGGCGATGGTCATGGACAGCTCCATCGTCATCCGTCGGGCGAAGACGTTCTCGAAAGCTTCCTTGAAAATGGGCCACCCGCCGACCAGTACACCGGCTACCCCGATCACACTGGCCCTTGCCGATGGCTCCCAAACGTGAAACCACACGGCTGTCGCAGCAAGGGCAACGAAGAGAATGCGCAGCGCCTCCCGCCATTCGAATGCGTGCGCATAATCGAGGTCATGATCGTCATGGTCTTGATGCGCGGCGGGAACCGACGTTCGGCTGATGACCTGCTCGCCCAAGCTAGCCTGCGTCGTTTCCTCGTGGTGCAAGGTCATATCGGAGTTTCTTTCCTTATTTGAGGTAGGCACGAATAACGTCGACCAGCTCCTCGGCGCCTTTCGTACGTTCGGCATTGGTCTTGATTGCCGGGTTGGCAACGTGCATGTTGATGTGATCTTCGATCACCTCCGCCATCAAGCCGTTGACGGCCCCGCGAACGGAAGCAATCTGCTGCAAAACTTCTGCGCAGTCTTTCTCGCCATCGAGCGCCCGTTCAAGGGCCTCGACCTGGCCACGGATTCGGCGCACGCGGCCGAGCAGCTTGGTTTTCTCGCGGACGGTATGAGCCATAGGTTTTTCACGCCGACAAATAATATAGTGGGGTATGGTATCATATCGGGATGCGCGGGCGTTGATGCCGCCTTGGTCCAGCCTGATGGTTGCGTCGCCGTCCGCCATTGCGATGCCCTCCGCCGAGTCACACCTAGTGCTCCGATCATCGCGCGGCACTTCGTGCTCTCGCCAGTCAAAATCGTTCGTTTTGCGGGGGGCTTTGGTAGCAGTCGTGACTGCTCATCCCCATTGCCGCGTACTTTTCCTCCAGACGATCAATCACCTTGTCGGCCAGAACGCCCGGGCCGCTCATAATTCCAGCTCGAATCGCGTCTTTCAGTTCCGCCACCATCCGGACCTGTCGTCTTTCCTGATCTTCCAAGAAAGCCTCCCATAACAATGATCGATCAACTTGACGATGCTGCGATCCTCACCGGCGTCTCTGTCGTTCATCGACAGCTTGCGCGGCGCGATCGAGACGGAACGCAGCTTGTCGCTGAAGTGTTCCTGGGTCGCATCGATGGGATGCGCGGTTTTCTTGCCCGCATCCGGAGCGGTCTGTTCCTGGGTTGCGGCCAGCAAGCTCCGTTTCTTGAGAGCGGCCAGATCGGGCCGTTCACCCAGCAGGGTCGGCGCCGTGGGGGCCGGGGGAGCGGCCGGCGCGGGCAGCTCAATCGTCGGATTGTCGAAATAGGCGGTGGCGTCGATGTCCGCCGCGGGCGGATCCTGCTGGGGCGTCGCGGCCGAGTCGAGCAAGTGGCCGCATTGTGGACAAATGCCTCGGGCCGAGGCTTCGTCGTGGATCGCGCTATTACAAGCCGGACAGGTCACCATGCGGACTTCCTCAGTCGCCTCAGCAATCGATGCGCCTTGGTCAAGGGACGCTCGTCGCGCCGCTTGGCTTCACGCTCGAGTCGCGATTTGCCACGCGCGGGCGCCGCGTAAGCGATATAGCCGCCCCCCAACGCCAACGCCGCTGCCGACCAACGCTCGTCGTCCGCGTCGTGCGTTTCGCCGCCACCCAGCGAAGTGTCGGGCGGAGCCGCCGGCAGCTCCGGTTCTTTTTCCTCTCTTAGCTCCCCGGCGGGATCGGGCTGCGTCGGCGCGGGCAGCGAGTCGCCCGCACTCTCCGCTTCCTCCGCGGCGTCGATGCTGCGGCCTTGGCGCACGATCACGTCGGCCACCAGCCGCTCGACGCCGTCGGGCTGGATCTGGTAGATGCGATAGTGGCCGTCGGGCAGCCGCTTGAAGAGATTGCGAAGATCGTTCACGGTGTCGTTGGCCAGCGTTTCGTCGTGTTCCTTGTCTTCGGCGCCCGCGGGCGACACGATACGCAAGACGAACCGCAACTCGGTGCCGGCCACGGCTCCAAAGCGGTACGCCATGAAGTCACTGCGCGCCGCCTGGGCCGATGCCGCCGGCCGCGTATCGCCGGCCGCCAGGATGGCGCGCGGCCCCACTTGGGGCGGCGGCTGAGCGACCATCGGGGGCCAACCGCCGGCTTTCGCAATGACGGCCACGGTCATCTGAAACGATTGCGTGGCCACGCCGCCGTCGTCATCGCGGACGATGACCTGCACGGTATAGGTTCCGGCGGCCGCAAATGAATGCACGCCGTCGAACTTGCCGGCCGTCAAGACGCCGGCCGAGCCTGGCGCGGTGATCAGGCCGGCGCCGTTGTCGCTGGTGCCATCGCCCCAATTGACCGTGAAAGTAAACCGTTCGGTGGTCTCGCCGCCGACATTGAGTGGGTTGTCGAAGCCGGGATCGGTGAACTTGCCTATGTTCGGCAGCTCGATCGGCCGCGTCTGGGCCACGATCTGGTTACCGAGCGAGGTCAGCGACGGCGCCACGTTGTTCACAGTCACCAGCATCGTGCCGGAGTGCGTGCGCCCGTCGCCAGACGTGATGGTTTGCGTCACCGTGTAGACGCCGTTATCGGCGTACAGGTGCGAGCCGTCGAACGAGCCCGCCGTTTGCACGCCGGGTGCGCCGGGCGTGTCGATCGCCGCCACGCCTACGTCAGTCGATGTGCCATCGCCCCAGTAAATCGTGTAGGTGTACTGCGCGCCGGCCGGGTCGCCCGCGGGATACAAACTATTCGGCGTCGGATCGACATACTTGCCGATATCCGAAATCGTGAGCAGCGAGCCCTCGTTGATCACACGGTTGGTCGTTACCGTCAAGCTGGGACCGACGTACACCGTGAAGTTCCCGGTCGCCGAACCGCCATCGTCGTCGAAGACCGTGACGGCACCTCGCACAGCACGGGCCCCGCCGGCATTGATACGCCCGGCGCGGTTGGCGCGCTGACGGCCGGGTCGTTCGACAACGCGCACGTCTATGCCCAA
>JANXZT010000348.1 GCA_025355395.1 Betaproteobacteria bacterium | reverse complement strand
CGGCGCGAGCGAAGTGGGGTCGGCGAGTGCTTCGAGCACCTGACCGAGGTCTAGGCGCAGAGCGATTGACACGTCGCGCGGCTTGAGGCCGGTTGCAAGCAGCCTGCGACACTCGGCGCGCAGCGCTGCCGGGTCGCTCGGCATGTGCAGCCGGGCAAGGCGGTCGTAGTCGATTGCGGCGGTCATGACCCTGCTCGCGGCGGGCATGACGCGAGCCGCAGCATTGGCATTGCTGCGGGTTGATCGCCGCTCTGGCGCGGCGAGCGGCGGGCTCTATGCGGCTTTGGCTGCCTGCTCGACGTATCGGGCGTAAATAACTCGCAATACCGTGCCGACGCCGACGTGCAGCTCGCGGGCGATCTTGAGCTTGCCGTAACCCTTCGCACGAAGCTTGTTAATGCGCCTCTCGACCTTGGCTGTGACTGGCGGCCTGCCAAGGCGTTTCCCGGTAGCCCGTGCGCGTGCAAGACCGGCGTGTATGCGCTCGATTGTGAAGTCACGTTCGAGTTCAGCGAAGACGGCTGCCATGCCAAGCATCGCCTTGCCGGTTGGCGTCGTGCCATCCACGTTTTGCTTATGTAGGAACAGAGCCACGCCTTGCTGCTGCAGCTCGGCCATGAACGCCGCAACATGGTGCAGACTTCGTCCAAGCCGGTCGATCGACCACGCGGCGACAATATCGAGCTTGCCGTGCGCAGCGTCTTTCGTGAGCTGATCAAACGCGGGCCGCTTGTCGCGACCCTTTGCGCCGCTGATACCGTGATCGACGTAGGTCTCGACGATATTCCAGCCTCGCTGCCCGGCGACGCGCTCAAGATCGAGCTTTTGATTTTCGACCGCCTGACCAGCGGTGGATACCCGTAGGTAAAGACCCACTCGCAAGACCTTGTCGGCCATGTCCGAATCCTCGTTGCTGACTTCGAGCATCGAGCGTATCTCCCATGTATTCCGTAATCAAGTGTTTCGGAATAGCCAAAAACGGCATCGGCAAGCCTTTGAACCGATGTACATACACATGCGGTAGTGCGGCAGGGTTTTCGGAATAGCATCACTACGTCGCCTCGCCATTGACCAGCGGTTCAGCGTGGTCGGAAGGCTGATCGGCCAAAGACCTACCGGGCTGGTAGGTCAGCGCTCCAGCGCCCTGCTGCTGCAGCTTTGCCAACTGATCCTGAAGTTCGCGAATCTGGCCAGCCTGCTCGACCGCGGCAAGAATGTCCTTGTGGCTTGAGATGCCCCTGACCGCGACCAAGTAGGACTCGGCGTCAATGCGACCCGTGCGCCACTCCAAGTAGTTGCGGCGGCTCTCGCGAAGCACTCCGTCGAGGGACATCAAATCGACGCGACGCCGCCTGTAGCGCGGCAGGAAGCGGCCCGAGCGGGCTGGTACGGTCGGTTCGCCCACCATTTGGCGCTCTAACTCGTTGACGCCTTCGGTTCCGTGCCCGTTTGGCTGCGTCATTTCGAGCACCAAGAGCTGGCGTAGCCGCTGTTCGCAAACTCGCGATACCCATTTTCCTGACGCGTCTGACGCATTCCCCTATTTCTTTGGACATATGAGGAAGTAGGCAAATAAATAGGCAGACGCGTCAGATGTGTCATGACCTGCTTCCACATGAGTCTCGGGTGGAAGGGAAAGCGATGACCTGTCCTGCCTCACCGGCCACTTTTTGCATGACGCCGCTGACCCATCGGGCGGCGTCGCTCCTGACCAATTCCAGCCCATACCGGGCGACCAGCCGCATCAGGAGGGCCTTCTGGCTTAGTACTCGCGTGACGCCCTGCTCCTCGGCCCAAGAGCGGTAGTCGGAGTACAGGACGCGGCTTAGCGTCTGTGCGCCGGGCACCAATTCGAGCTTGTCCTCGAAAAACTGCGCTGCCTGATCGCATTGCAAGCGCCACTCACGTTTCGCGGCGAGACTGGATTCGGGCTCGGTGAACTGGCCGCGCTGGATGACGACGCCGATCGCCTCCAGAGCGAGGTTTAGGATACCGGGCAATTCGCCGCGCAGCTTGTCGATAAGGTGCGGGTCCGCGCGTCCTTCGCCGAACCGATTGTTGAACTGCAGCACCAGCGCCCGTCTGAACAAGGCGTCGGAGAAGTCGCGGCTATGAGGCATGTGGTTCGTGGCGAACCAGCACTTGGCGAAGGGGTGGAAGTCGAACGGCGGTCGGTGCTTGTGTTCGGCAGTCGTAATTTCGCCCGATACGATCGCTTTGAGCTGCGCGTCGGCAATCTCGGCTCCCTCGGCGATCTCGGTGACTATATTGACCAGCTTGCCCGCGAGGTGAGCACGCTGGAATCGGTTGTCGAGCTGCGAGGGTTGGACCGCACACACCATGTCGGGACCGACAAGTGCCTCCACGATCTTGAGTACAACGGTCTTGCCGTTAGCACCGCTCCCAATCAGTAGTAGGAACCGCTCGTAACGGCACGTCGTCAATAGGCTGGCACCGATGAACTCAAGCAGGCACTGCGCCTTGTTGCGCGAGTCAACGTCGCCCTCGAAAATTTGTTCGAGGAACTCCAGAAACCGTGGTGCTTCCTCGCCCGGTGCGTAGGCGATCGGAATCTGGGTGATATACAAGTCCTCGCGCCGGTGTGGTCGTAGCGCCCACGTATTCGCGCTCGCGGTCCAATCGAGCACGCCGGATGCAGTGTTAATGCCATCCGTGCCGGTGTTCCATTGGTGCTCTGCGCGGAAGCACTCGGTGCGCAGTAGATCGAGCACGCTATCGACGGTCGAGCGACCGAATTTCAGACCGGAAGCGCCACCATCCAAGAGCCGGTGGATCTCTTGCTGAACCTCGCGGTCGTCGATGCGAGCCCAAACGCCACGGTCTCGCCACCGCCAGAATGAAGCGTTGTAGTACAGGAGATTGTTCTTGTCGATGGCCTCCCGTACTGCACGTGCGACGGCAATGTGTTCGCTGCTCAAGGCGGCGGCCTCCGAGGAGCCAATCCCAACACCGGGCGCATCGCGTCGAGCGCTGAAGCGATCGTCTGCACGGCTCGCAGCGCGCGAGCGAGTGCGATGTCGCTCAGCTCTGCGTGCGAGACAATGACCGCGAGCGACCGCAATTCGCGGTCAGCACGCAGTAGCGCGACGCGCTCACCATCAGAGCGTGACCCGCGCGCCTGCATGGCGGCGCCGATCAGGAGAACTGAAGCCGACACGAACTAAGCTGCCTGCTTCTCGGCGGCGCTTAGGTCAGCGACATATCGTTGCAGTTCAGCCGTTGTGATGAAGGTTCGCTTGCCGTCTTTTTGGACGCGAATCTTACCTGCGGCAATGTGCTTGTAGAGTTGTGAGCGGCTGAACCCCAGAATCTCATGGGCTTCGGGAATGTCATGCCGCAGCACTAGCGGCAAATTGTGGCTCTGCATGTGGACGTCCCTGTGTATTTGGACGTCCAGAATCATATGCGCACAAATTGGTCTAAATGGTTGGAAGTACTCTCGGAGTTATTTGCGCGGGTACATCTCCTTCAGCACGCGCCCGATCCGGTCAGAGTTCACGCCAATATTCCTGATGCCCGCAATCCTTGCTCGCCATCGATGTCTTGGCACCTTGTCTTGCTTCAATCGGTTCACTTCGGTGCGTATTATCGCGCGCAACCTCTCTCCTGCCTGCTTCTTGACTCGAACCTCTGGCAGTCGCACCAATTTGTGGTAGGCACCACGAAATAGCATCTTGCGAGCATCGGAAGCAGGCCCTCTTTTCCCTCTTTTTGGTGCCGTAAACGGCCACGCCTTGCGAACGATCAGGAAACGACGCGATTCTTCGCGAGTGAGTTCTCGGCCGCCGGGCGGGAACGGTGCAGCTGGCGCGGCTGCCAGTGCCTCTTCGAACGCAGCGGAATACTTCGCCTCCTTAGCAGCCTCCTTAGCAGCGACCTCCTGCGGCGTCTCGGCCAACATTGTGAGTTTCTTCTTTGTCACAGTCGCAGCTGTCGCACTTTCTCATCCACCGTTACGCCGAGCGAAGGCAGATTTGCCCTGATTGCATCGGCCACGTGCGACGGTGAGAGGTGCCCGTAGTGTTTCGAGACCATGCGCGAATCTGCGTGCCCCAATGCTTCGGCGATGATTGCCAACGATACGCCTGCTTGCACGAGGCTTGATGCGTAGGTGTGCCTCAGGATGTGGAACCCGATAGCGGGCTCTATTTTCGCCGCCTCGCACGCCGCGTTCATGGGACGAATCTGATCGTGATCGCCCCATTCATTGCCCGATTTATCGGTAAAGATCAGCGCCGATTCGGTACGCCCGGCAGTCCACGACTCGAAGGCTTTTTTGCCATCATCTGTAAGATAAACGCGACGAGGCTTGCCCGCTTTCGAGTCTGCGATGTGGATCGTGGCTGAACGCGCGTCATAGTCACGGCATACGAGCCGCCGCAGCTCACTCCAGCGCGCGCCAGTCAGCAAGGCAGCATGCGCGATCGGGCGAAAGTCAGGAGCGCACGCGTTGAGCAAGCGGCGCGCTTGGTCGGTGGACAGCCATCGAACGCGCGCCGAATCTACGCCCTTGAACTTGCGCAGTCGTCGCCATGCGGCATCGCTCGAAACATGCCCATTCAGTGCAGCACGGTTTAAGCAAGCCTTCACAGAATTGATAACGCGATTCAGGCTGCTCTTCTTTCGGCGCTCG
>JANXZT010000302.1 GCA_025355395.1 Betaproteobacteria bacterium | reverse complement strand
CCCTGCGAACGCAGGGATCCATTTTCACCTTGCTCCGTCCATAATTTGACTTCCAACTGTACCCGGTTTGACCTGTACGAATGGATTCCCGCGTTCGCGGGAATGACGGCGTTGGGTGTGACGGTGACGCGTTGCCGCGTGCGCGGGAATGACGGCGTTGGGTGTGACGGTGACGCGTTGCCGCGTTCGTCAGGATGACGGTGGCGCGTTGCCGCGTTCGCGGGAATGACGGCGTTGGGTGTGACCGTGGCGTGTTGTCACGTTCGCAGTTGAGACGGTGGCGCGTAGCCACGTTCGCAGGGTTGACGGTGGCATGTTGTCACCTTCGCGGGGATGAACGATGCGGCACTGTCACCCGTGCAGGCGTGATGGTCAGAGCCTGACCCGCATTCATCAACGGTAATAATCCGGCGTCGACCCTCGCCGGCTGAAGGACGAGTTTCGTGGAATTTGCGACACCGCAATTCTGGCTTGCCGGCCTGGAAATCATCATCATCAACATCCTGTTGTCGGGCGACAACGCGGTGGTGATCGCGCTCGCGTGCCGCAATCTGCCCAAGAAGCAGCGGATGGTGGCGATCTTTTGGGGCGTGATCGGCGCCGTCGTGCTGCGGATCGTGCTCATGTTTTTTGCGGTCAAGCTGCTGCAAATACCATATCTGCAACTCGTCGGCTCCGCACTGCTCCTGTGGATCGGCATCAAGCTCATTGCGGAGGAAGAAGGCGAGCACGATGTGCAGGCGAGCGATCGCCTGCTGTCGGCGGTCAAGACGGTGATCGTCGCCGATCTCGTGATGAGCATCGACAACGTCATCGGCGTGGCCGGTGCGGCCAAGGGCAGCCTGGCGCTGCTGATCTTCGGCCTGGTCATCAGCATTCCGCTGGTGGTGCTGGGCAGCCAGCTCATCATGAAACTGATCGAGCGCTTCCCGATACTGATCATGGCCGGCGGCGGCCTGCTGGGCTATATCGCCGGGGAGATTGCCGTCGAGGACGCGGCGATCCGCGGCTGGGTCGCGGCCAACGCGCCATACCTACATTACCTCGGGCCCGCCGTCGGGGTGGTGATCGTGGTGGGGGCCGGGGTCTGGCTCACCCGGCGGAGCAAGAGGGGCGCGCCAGCCGGCTAAGCTCATCCTGAGTGGAAAGTAGGGTCAGAGACGACTTTCCGCAACCGAGCGTAGCGACGCCGATATCCGTCCGAAAGTCGTCTCTGACCCTACTTTCCACGCAGAAAGTCGTCTCTGACCCTACTTTCCCGGCGGACCCTACTTTCCCGGCGCACTGCCGGTTACACTCGCGACCTGACTCATTCCGCGCTCGCCTCCGGCCCTCGCAAAACATGACCCGACGTGTAGCGCTCGACGTTGCCACCCTCTCCCATCCGGGGATGGTGCGCACCCATAACGAGGACAGCGTCTTCGTCGATGCCGACGCGGGCCTTGCCGTGCTGGCGGACGGCATGGGCGGCTACAACGCCGGGGAAGTCGCAAGCAGCATCGCGGTCAATGTCATCAGCGCAGCGCTTCTGCCTGAGCTCAAGTCGGATCGCGAGCTCTCCAAGGTCGACGTGAGCTCCGGCCTCACCCACGCCGCGTTGCTGCTCCAACTGCAGATTGCCGCGGCCAACAAGGGCATCTACGAAGCCGCCCAAAAGAGCCCCGATTGTGCGGGCATGGGCACCACACTGGTCGTCGCCATTCTCTGTGGCGCACGGATCAGCATCGGCCACATCGGCGACTCGCGTTGCTACCGGTTGCGCGGCGAAAAGTTCGAGCAGCTTACCCATGACCATTCATTGCTGCAGGAGCAGGTCGACAGCGGCGTGCTCACGCCTGAGCAGGCCAAGTTCTCGCTGCACAAGAATCTCGTGACGCGCGCGCTCGGAATCGAGGCCATCGTTCAAGCCGACATCGCCGAATACCGACTCGAGCCCGACGATATTTATCTCCTCTGCTCGGATGGCCTCACCGACATGGTGGCGCCGGAAGTGGTGCACGCGATCCTGGGTGAAAACCGCGGCGCGTTGACGGAGGCCGCGGCAAAGATGGTCGACCTCGCCAACCAGAACGGCGGGCGCGACAACATCTCGGTCGTCCTGCTGCGCGTCCCCGCGGAATACCTCCCCACGTCGCGCTGGGTCGAGCGCTGGCTGGCAAAGAAGGGTGGGTGATACGTGGCGAAGCTCGTCCTGTTTCTAGCGGATGGCAAGGCGCAGGACATCTTCCTAAACAAGGAGCGGATAACGCTCGGCCGGCGCGCCGATAATGATGTGTGTCTGCCGCACCCGGCGGTGAGCGGTGAG
>JANXZT010000292.1 GCA_025355395.1 Betaproteobacteria bacterium | reverse complement strand
TCACCCTGCCGGTGCTGCAGGTAGCCTCGCGCATCGAGGCCGGAGGGCGCGAGGATCGCAGGGCGCGACTCGCCATTTCCATCGATTGGCTGCTTTACTGGACGGGCGATCTCGCCCGCGTGATTGCGGGTGCAAGCCCGTTGCGCAACCCGGATTTCGACGCACCGCTGCGCACGCTGGCGCCGCGGGTGGCGCCGCTTTCGCTGTTTCGATATCATCACGCGTTGTTGCTTCAACGCGGTCAGATGGCGCATCCGCTTATTCCGCGCCTCGTCGCCGAAGCGCTCCTGATCGATTACCGTGCGCTTTTCAATCTACCGAGTCCCCGCTGATGGCAAACAAGCCTGGCAATGTGGTTCCTGCAGTGACCAATGTCGCGCGTCCCGGCGTGCTGTCGCTCAACATTCGCGAGAAGGCGGCGCTTTACGCGGCGTACATGCCGTTCGTGACGGGCGGCGGCATTTTCATTCCGACGGCCCGTCAATATCAGCTGGGTGAGGACGTTTTCATGCTGCTCTCGCTCATGGACGATCCGAATCGGATCGCGGTTCAGGGCAAGGTGGTCTGGATCACGCCCGAGGGCGTACAAGGGAACCGCACCCAGGGCATCGGTGTCCAGTTCACACAGGATGAAACCGGCGCTGCGGCGCGGGCAACCATCGAGAAGGCGCTCGGCGAAACCCTCGCTTCTTCTCGCCCCACGCATACCATGTAACGGCGGTGGCCGGCGTTGATCTGGCTGCCCGCATGATTCGGTGCCGCGGGCGTTGACGCCGTGGATGCTCCCATGTTCGTCGATTCCCATTGCCATCTCGACTTTCCGGAACTCGCAGCCGAGCTTCCGCGCGTGCTCGACGCGATGGCCAAGGCGCGGGTGACCCATGCGCTGTGCATTTCGGTCGATCTCGCGCGCTGGCCGGCGGTGCATGCACTGGCTCGTGATCACGCGCATCTCTACGCCACCGTCGGGGTCCATCCGGATCAGGACGAGACGCCTGAGCCGACCGTGGAAGACCTCATTCGCCTCGCGGCGTCGCCTAAGATCGTGGCCATCGGAGAAACCGGGCTCGACTATTACCGGTTGAGCGGCGATCTCGAATGGCAGCGCACCCGTTTTCGCATCCACATCCGGGCGGCGGTCGCCACAGGGAAGCCGCTCGTGATTCACACGCGCGCGGCGGCGGAGGACACGCTGCGGGTGATGCGCGAAGAGGGCGCGCAGCAAGTGGGCGGGGTCATGCACTGCTTCACCGAAACCTGGGATGTCGCGGCGGCGGCGCTCGACATGGGTTTTCACGTATCCATTTCCGGCATCGTGACATTCAAGAATGCGACCACCGTCAAGGACGTCGCCACCCGGATGCCACTCGATCGATTGCTGATCGAGACCGATGCTCCCTATCTCGCACCCGTGCCATACCGGGGCAAAACCAATGAGCCCGCCTACGTCGCGTTCGTCGGCGCGGAAGTCGCACGGTTGCGGCAAGCTCCGGTAAACGAGATTGCTGCCGCTACCAGCGCCAATTTCTTCCGCCTGTTCGGCATCGATCCGGGCGAGGTAGTCCATGCTGCATGAACGGCATCGCGTTCATCGGAACTGCCGCCGTTGGCTGCTGATCGCCCTCATGGGTTTCGATCTCGCTGGCGCCTTGGCGGCAGAGCCGCGGATTTATGACGATTTCGTCTTTGCGGTGGCGAACGATCGGGTCGGCGAAGTCAAGTCATTGCTCGCGCGGGGCATGGATCCCGACACGGTCGATCCGAACGCCGATCCGGTGCTGCTCGTCGCGGCGCGCTTGGGCTTTCAGGATACGTTGAATGCGCTCCTGGCGGCGCGGGCGGGTGTCGACCGCGCTAACCGTTTCGGAGATACGGCGATCAAGGTGGCTGCGCTTAACGGGCATCTCAACATCGTGCGCACGCTGCGCGAGCGCGGGGCGGCTATCGATATGCCCGGCTGGACGCCATTGATCTATGCTGCGACCGGCGGCCATGATGGAATCGTGCGCTATCTCCTCGGGCAAGGGGCCAACGTGAACGCAGCCTCCCCCAACGGTACGACGGCACTGATGATGTCCGTGCGGGAGTCGCGCCGAACGACAATGGAGTTGTTGCTCGCCGGTGGTGCCGACGCCAATCGTCGCAACGCCGATGGCGCCACGGCACTGTCCTGGGCGCGAGGCAATGATGACGACGCACTCGCGGACCGCCTGAAGCGCGCGGGTGCGCGATAGCTCAGGGATCCGGTGGAAAGGAAGCCGCGTCCACCGGTGCGGCGATCGCTTCGGCTACCAGCGCCGGAACCAATGCCGGAAGCACTCCGATCAGGCGCCTTGCTCCGTTGAAACGCTTCTGCCAGTAGAACTTGTCGAGGGTCGCAATTTCGACCTCGCGTCCCGCCGACGGCGCATGCAGGAATCGGTTATCACCAAGGTAGATGCCGACGTGCGAGAACGCGAAACGACGGGTATTAAAAAAGACGAGGTCGCCGGGCTGCAGATCGTCGACACTCACCCCGCTGCCGACCCGGCTCATTGCTTGACTGCTATGCGGCAAGGTGACGCCGGTGACCTGCGAAAACACGTAACGAACGAGCCCACTGCAGTCGAGCCCGGTCTCTGGACTGGTTCCGCCCCATCGGTAATTCACGCCGATCAAGCCGAGGGCGAAAATCGAGAGATTTTCCGCCGTTGCCAATGCATTCGCGGCAGCGGCCTTGACGGTCGCAGCAGCAGTCGCTGCCAGGGAGGGCTCGTCGCGTGTCTGTGCCGCAGCGGTGGGGATCAAAGCGGCAACGCAGAACACGAGCAATCCGGCAGCAACGCGGTTCAGGTGGGGCGCGCGCACCGGGGCGATTGTCCGGGAAACCGCCTCATTAAGCAATGCCGCCGTCATAACTCGCGTTACGCTTGGCGCCAGCGGGCGCTGCGCCGGGGTGGTGATGCCTGCGCCCGTTGGCGGCGGGCCTCCTTGGGATCGGCACGAAGCGGTCGGTGCAGCTCGATCCGATCACCGTCGCGCACCGGCGCATCCAGTCGCCGGCGCTCGCCAAAGACCCCGACGGAAATGTTGGAGAGATCGAGTTCGTAGGCTACGGCTATTCCGGAGAGCGCGATCGCCTCCCCGATAGTCGTGCCCGCGGGAACGGTGATCGCTGTGAGCTCCTGAATTTCCGGGGTGACCCAGGCGACCGTTGCCGCCAGGGGCTGCGCGCTCATGTGCGATCGCCGTACACCGCGTGCGCCCGGTGCACGAAGGCGTCGATGAACGTGTTTGCAATATGGTTGAACACGGGACCAATGACCCGATCCAGTAGTTGGGTTGCGAACTCGTAGGCCAGTTCGAACTCGATCTTGCAGGCAGCCTCGTCTAGTCGCAAGAACCGCCACTCTCCATGCAGTTGCCGGAACGGTCCGTCCCGCAGCGTCACCACGATGGAATCCGGTGGTCGATTGGTGTTGTCGGTGGTGAAATGGGCGCGCAGCCCGTGGTAGTCGATGTCCACGCGAGCGGACTTGCCGTCGACCCGCTCGGCTAACACCTGACTCCCGCCGCACCAGGGCAGGAACTCGGGATAGCGCTCGACGTCGTCGACCAACTGGAACATCTCCGCATCGCTGTAGGGCACGAGCACCGACTTGCGGACGCGTTGCATGGGGTTGCTAGAATGACTCGCGCAACAGGGCGCGGAGGAAGGTACGCGGTTTGGCGAGCAGGCCGCCGATTAATACCGGCATATTTTCTGACCGCGCGTTTTGACCTCGACTGCCCCGATTGCATGGCGTTAAACGAAGACTGCCTGAAGGCCGATGAATGAGCATCGTCGACAACAAAAAAGCATATCACGATTATTTTATCGAGGAGAGGTTCGAGGCGGGGCTTTCCCTCGAAGGCTGGGAGGTGAAAGCCATCCGCGCCGGCCGCGCCCAGCTGAAGGAGTCCTACGTTGTGGTCAGGAAGGCCGAGATCGTGCTGCTCGGCGCCCATATCACGCCCCTGATCACCGCCTCGACGCACGTGCGTGCGGATGCGACGCGGACCCGCAAGCTGCTCATGCACCGGGAGGAAATCAACCGGCTGGTCGGCAAGGTGGAGCGCGCCGGTTACACGCTGGTCCCGCTCAATCTGCATTACAGCAAAGGCCACATCAAGCTCGACATTGGCCTTGCGAAAGGAAAGAAACAGCACGACAAGCGCCAATCGGAAAAGGAACGCGACTGGAATCGCGAGAAGCAGCGCCTGTTACGTGACCGCCCCGGTAGCGGGCGCGCCGCCCGATCCTCCTGATGCGACGGCAGGCACGCTTCCATGCTGAATCGCGACGACCCCCAACGACGCTCTGCGCTCGAAGCGTTTCTTGGGCGTGCGGCAGAGGCACGCAGTGATTCTCTCACGGGATGGTCGCGGCTGACCGGAGGCGCGATACAACAAAACCTGCAGATCGAGTTCAATGTGACGGGCGGGCCTTTTGCGTGAACCAAGTGCTGGGTCCTGCGCACCGATGCTGGCGGAGGCGGCAATGGGCATCGACATCGGGCGCCTTCTGACCATGCATGCCGCGTGGAAGCTCGATCGCGGTGAGTTTGCGCGAACGGAAATCTCCATGGCCAAAATCGTAGTTGTCGATGTGCTGCAACAGGCCGTCGATACCGCACTCCAGCTCAGTGATGCGCGCGATTGCTCGAAGGACACAGTGCTCGAGTGGATTTATCGCTACGCGCGGCAAGCGCGCCTCGTCGATGGCGCGTCGGAGGTGCACAAGATGGTTCTCGCACGCTTTCTGATCGAGGAGCGCGAGCAATTCTGGGCATGGGATGTGGCGCCCGGCATGCAGGAGACTTGAGCAGCGGGCGGCGGGGGCCTTCATCCAGCCGTGGGGTTGATCTTCAATTCCCGCAGCGCGCTCCTGGCTGCCGCTGCGCCGCTGCGCACGGCCGCTTCGAGCGTCGCCGGGAACTCCGGATCGGTGTAATCGCCGCAGAGGTGAAGCCCGTCGGCCACGCGCCCGGGCGCGGGACGCACGAGACCCGCCACGCAAGCATACGTGGCGCGGCGCTCGGCAATCACGCGTGCGAATCGACGTTCGCCCATCGTCGGCGCCAGATGACGCAGCTGACGCTCGACTTGATCGACAAGTGCGGGATGAGACATCGCATCATGTGCGCCGCCGGCACTGATCACTACCGCGAGCACCCGCAGCATGTCCCCTCCGACGGGCATGACACCGCGATCGAAAACCCATTGGCCCGGCGCATCGTCGAGCCGGGCGAGCGACGCAATCGCCGGTGCCTGCGAATACGCGAGATAAATGGTAGTGATGGACTCGTAACGGAACGCGCTGACCTGTCGTCGCATCTCGCTCCAGGCAGCGTCTGCAACTTCGAGCTCATGCAGTTGGTGCGGACCCGTGGCCACGATGACTGCGTCGAACCTGCCTTGCTCCGTTTGCGTCGACACGCACATGGCCTTCCCGCTACGGTCGATGCGGCGTACGCGCGCTCCCAGGTGGACGGTTCCACCGCATTGCTGCACTACCCGTGCGCAAGGGTCCGGAAGAAGTGCGCTCAAGTCGACGGCGGGAATGAGGAAGTCGCTCCCCGCGGCGGTGCCCGTGAACGCCGCGCGCAGCACATTCGCAAAGAGTTGAGCCGATGCGCGGGCCGGAGGCGTGTTCAATGCGGCCAGACACAATGGTTCCCATACGGCTCGGAATGCAAGGCGCGGTATGCCGGCGAAACATTCGGCCACCGTTTCACCTGCCGTCCGCATGAAACGCGAAGCCGTGAGTTGCCGAAAGTCATTGATAAGCGCGAGGCGATGCGACCACGACAATCCACCGGCGCACAACAGTGCCGCTGCCAGATGGAAAGGGGCCGGCAGGTGCGGGGCCCTGAGCTTTACTGCGCCCTTCCACCCATTGCCAAACGGCTGCAGGGTAAGCGGCAAGCGATGCGTGAGCGATCCTGCGTTGTGCGTTCCATGCACGCGGGCCACGAGGCCGAGCGTTTCCCGATAGGCGCCGATGATAAGGTGCTGGCCGTTGTCGAGTGCAAGTCCGTCGAGCGTCACGCGTCGGGCGCGCCCGCCAAGCTCGCGCGCCTGCTCGTACAGGGCGACGTGCACACCCGCATCGGCCAGGGCCACGGCGGCGGCGCATCCGGCCCAGCCACCGCCGATCACCGCCACCCGACGCGCGCGCGTCAGCGGCTCTCTACTTGGCTCACGCCGCACGCGCCGTCTTCCATGCGATCCAGAATTTTCGCAAGGGAGTAAGGGTGATGCGCTGATTCAGCACGGCGAAGTCGCTGCGCTCGATCTCGTCCAACAGGGTGCGATAAATCGCCGCCATGATGAGGCCGGGTCGCTGCGCCTGGCGGTCGGCCGCCGGCAATTTCGAGAGCGCGCGCTCATACCATTGCCGCGCACGAGCCACCTCGAACCGCATGAGCTCGGCGAACGCCGGCCCGACGTCGCGCTGGAGCAATCCGGATGGCGGGACCCGGAAGCGCGTGAGTTCCTCCTGCGGCAGGTAGATGCGGCCGCGCCGTGCGTCTTCGCCCACATCTCGAATGATGTTGGTGAGCTGGAATGCGACACCCAGGTCGCGTGCATAGTCGAGCGTCGCGTCATGCGCGTGCCCGAAGATGTTGGCCGACAGGATTCCGACCACCCCCGCGACCCGGTGGCAGTACCGCTCGAGTTCGGCAAAGTCGAGATAGCGGCTGTGATCGAGATCCATTGCCATGCCATCGATCACGGCCTGCAAATGCGACTCGCGCAAATCGTAGATGTCGAGAAATGGCTGCAAGGCGCGGGTCACCGGGTGGGAGGGATTTCCGGCAAACGTCGATGCCACTTCGTTGCGCCACCACGCGAGCTTGGTGCGCGCCAATTGCGGGTCCGAAATCTCGTCTACGACGTCATCCACCTCGCGGCAATAGGCGTACAGCGCGGTGATGGCACGCCGGCGCTTAAGCGGCAGGAACAAAAAGCTGTAGTAGAAGCTCGAGCCGCTTTGGGCGGCTTTCTGCGCACAGTATTGGTCCGGAGTCATGCCGCCATCGCCCCGGGCAGCGCGCGGTGGCGTCGCGCCGGATAGAGCGCCTGCCACGCCACGCGGGCCCAATCCCCGCGGCGCAGTTGCGGGCGATGCCGGAAGACGTCGCCGCCGGCACGATCGATGGCGTCGAGCACCCAATGCCCACCCGCCACCACGCCCGAGAGCTCGAGACCCAGGCGCCACGGCAGCGCGCGGACGAGCGGCCGACCCGACTCCAGCAGCACCCGGGTGCGCATCGTCTGGAATTGCATCAGGGCGCGCCACGTGTCGTCCGCGCGAGCGAGCGCAATGGTCTCGGGCGCGACGCCGAACCGGCTCATTTCATCCAGTGGCAGGTAGATGCGTCCGCGCGCCCAGTCACTCGCCACGTCCTGCCAGAAATTGGCGAGTTGCAGCGCCGTACAGGTCGCGTCGGAGAGCGCCTGACGTTCTGCGTCCTGATAGCCGCACAACCCCAGCACCAACCGGCCGACCGGGTTAGCCGAATAGCGGCAATACTCGAACAGTTCCTCGAAATTCCGGTAGCGCGTGACGGTCTGATCCTGC
>JANXZT010000285.1 GCA_025355395.1 Betaproteobacteria bacterium | reverse complement strand
CGACACCCTTGGGATGGCTGCCGGCCATCGCCAGCGGTGGGCACGGATCGGTCATCGAGTGCAGGTCGAGCAGCACGTCGACCGTCTCATAAAGCGGCCGCAGTTCACGCGCACGCGTCAAGTCGATGCTCGTGCGCGGGCTTTCCAGCGCCTCCGTGGTCCACAGCCGATTGAAGTCTTCCTGGACGCAGCGGGACGCGAACGGATCCGCCGGGTCGAAGGCGTGGTACGCCTCGACGTTGGCAAAGACCAGTGACAGCCGCCCGCGTGCCGGCCGCAATGCTTCCCGCAATGCCCAATCGACGGCGATCGCCCCGCACACTTCGTTGCCGTGGGTAAGCGCCTGGATCAGTGCATGCGGGCCCGGGCGGCCCGAATCGAAGGTCCACGCATGGCGGATGCCGGTGTTGCCTGCAGCCCAGCGCTCGATGTCGGGAAATGCGACCTCGATGGCGGGCATGCTATCGCGCGCGGAATTGCCGTGCGTCGTCATTGCCGCGCGCGCCGCTGCGACCGCTCTCTCGGCATGACGGTCAGCGCATCGCCGCGAGGGTTCAGGCGGTGCACACGTGATCCGAGAGTCGGCGCATGAAAGCCTCGCAGCGCGCCAACTGCGCCACTGCCACCCATTCGTTGGGTTGGTGGGCCTGCGCGATATGACCCGGGCCGCAGATCACGGCCGGCATCGCCGCATTGTGGAAGAGCGAGGCTTCGGTACCGAATGAAACCTTGCCGCGGCGATTGTCCTCGCTGCAGGCGCGGCCGATGGCGGCAATTTCGCTCTCGCCCGCAGTGTCGAAACCGGGGAGTGTCGAGAGCTGCGAAAACGTGATGGTGGTGTCGGCGGATACGGCGTGCATCTCGGGCAGAAACCGCTGCGCGTACTGCGTGACCTCTTCCAACAACTGCGCGGGATCATCGAACGGCAGGTGGCGAAACTCGAAATCGAACCAGCAATCGCGGGGAACAATATTGATCGCCGTCCCGCCGTGGATCAGCCCGGTGTGTACGGTGGTGAACGGCACGTCGTAATCCGGATCGAACCGTCCCTGGTCGCGAAAGGCGCGGGACATCGTGGTGAGATAGGTGACGATCTCGCAGGCGATCTGCACCGCATTGACGCCGCTCGGGGTGAGCGAAGAGTGGGCTTCGTGCCCACGTACGCGGCAGCGGTACCCGCGCTTGCCCTTGTGCGCCACCACGAGCTCCATGCCGGTGGGCTCGCCGATGATGCAGCCGGTGGGCCGGACGCCACGCTGTACCACGTCTTCGATCAGTCGCCGTACACCGACGCACCCGATTTCCTCGTCGTAGGAGAGTGCCAGGTGCACGGGTCGCTTGAGTCCCCGCTGCCGCCATTCGGGAACGAAGGCGAGTGCCGTGGCGCTGAAGCTCTTCATGTCGGTGACACCGCGACCGAAGACCTTGTTACCGATGACAGTCGCTTCGAACGGCGGGGTATCCCACGGCTGGCCATCGACGGGCACGACGTCGGTGTGGCCGGAAAGTACGATTCCGCCCTCCGTTGTATTACCATCGGCGGCGGGCAAGGTGGCGAAGAGATTGGCCTTGCGCCGGTCATCGTCGAACGTCAACACCGAAGCAATGTCGTGGCGCGCGAGATAGGCCTGCACCCAATCGATGAGCGCCAGATTCGATTCGCGGCTGGTAGTGTCGAAGGCCACCAGCGTTCGGATGAGCTCCCAGGCAAGAAGATCGGTCGCCGCATGGGCGGGACGAAAGGCGGACCGCGTGGCCGGTGCGTTCATGGTGTTTTCCGGCGGCCAGGGAGCGCCGCATCAAAAAGTCAGGATAGGCAGAGGACTCTTCGCTGTCAAATGAGCCAAACTTCGGGGGCAGAGCACCGTCATTCCCGCGAATGCGGGAATCCATTTTCTCGGGCACAGATTGGGTTCGATTCAAGTCAAGATGGGTCCGTTCACAGTCCAGATGGATCCCCGCGTTCGCGGGGATGACGGCTCGAGCGCGGTCGCGTTCGCAGGGATGACGGCTCAGGCGCCGTCACGTTCGTGGGGATGATGGGTCAGGCGCCGTCACGTTGGCGGGGATGATGGGTCAAGCAAATGTGCCGAGCTTCGGGGGAAGAGCACCGTCATTCCCGCGAATGCGGGAATCCATTTTCTCGGCCACGCATTGGGTTCGATTCAAGTCAAGATGGGTCCGGTTCAAAGTCAAGATGGATCCCCGCGTTCGCGGGGATGACGGCTCAAGCGCCGTCACGTTCGCGGGGATGACGG
>JANXZT010000262.1 GCA_025355395.1 Betaproteobacteria bacterium | reverse complement strand
GGCCATGAACACGATCGCGCATGCGATGGCCCGCTGATACCACCGATTCGACGGGTTTCGCTGCGCCCAAACTGAGATGAACCCGACGATGATGGCCAAAGCGACAGCTGCAGTGAACTGTGACATACTTGCCTCGAAGCCGAAAAGAGGAATAGGACCCAGACAGCGCAATGTTACGGTTCGGCGAGATCGCGCCGGCGAGGTGCCGAGCGTCTGCAGCCCATTATCCACCCGACTGGGGCGGTACTGGCGATGAAGCTACCACACTGCCCCACAGACCTGCGCCGAGACTGAACCCACTTGCAACGGAGGTCGACAGCGAACCCAAGAACGCTCTCCAATCGTTGGACACCGGCGGGTCTTGATTGAGCGCAAAAAGCAGCGTCGCACCCGTCGATAGCAGCATGCACACCAGTCCAACTAGCGACAAGCCAGCAAGCGTTCGCTGTTTCCGCGTCATCGCAGCTCCGAGAGCTCGCACACGCCTGATGCCTGTCAATAGAAAGGTGAGTGCTGCGAGTAGCGCCGCACAGAGCACCAGAAGGTAGATCGATTGAGCGTGCGCCATCACACCCTCATGCTGTTGGACAGCACCCTAACCAGTATTGGATCCGCCGCGAGAATGTCCAACACAACGACGATGGCGGCGAGCTGTCGGTACTGCTTCGCTAACGGCCGGAGGTCAGCTTCGATCTCTGATACTTGGCGATTGAGGAGCCGCACGCGCGCAATCGCCCAGCGCAGATCCCGCACGAGGACGCGGTCACTCGCCCGCGTCGGCGTCAGGTGCGTGAGACGGTGGGCGAGCTGCTGTAGGGCCGAGGCGCGCATCAGTTTCGCGGCGGGCTCCACCATCCCGAGCCGCAGCGCGACGTGCCGAATCCGCTGGAGGATCTCCGCACGATCCCGGACCAAGGTGCAGCGCAGATCATACAGGACGCGCACCTCTTCGTGCGGGCTATCACCGTAGAACCGTCCCAACCGCGTGCCTTCGCGTAGCACCACTTCGCCGATGGCCCGCGCGTCCGTCGGATCGGACTTGCCGACACGACTTGCGTGACGGCGATAGCGCTGCGTGAGCCGCGCGGGCACCTCCAGCACGGTGGCGCCGGCTGCAACGAGGAACTGCGCGAAGCCGCGCCCGTACGAACCCGGGCTCTCGAGGCCCCACGTCACATGGCCGAGCGTCTGGACCTCGTCGATGACGCGCTGAAATCCGGTGGGTCCCTCGGACGTAAGTTCCGCCAAGACGCGTCCCACGTCATCGAGCACCGCCACCACGTGTGCATCCTTGTGGCAGTCTACTCCCGCAACAACCGCTGGCATCTCACCCTCCGCGACGAAGGAAGACCTGCGAGTGACGGGCCGGCACCTCTCTTTCGAAGTCATCCATGCGTCTGTTCGGCCAGAGCCCGGCACCCTGAGACACCCGCTGGCAGCTAAACGAGCAGCCTTCCATCGGCGCAAGCACTCTGGGCCAGGGCGGGTGCCTCATCGAATATGGGCAAAGAGAGACATTCGTCGCGGAGTCGACTGTTGAAGCTCTCGATGAAGGCGTTGTCGTTCGGCTTGCCGGGACGAATGAAATCGAGCTGCACGCCCCGCGCTTCGGCCCACGCATCCAGGGCGCGCCCCGTGAACTCGGTCCCGTGATCCACACTGATCGTCACCGGCACGCCACGCTCGGCCGCGAGCTGCTCGAGCGCCATCACGACGCGCTCGCCTGGGAGACTGCGTGCCGCGACGAGCGTCGGACTCTCCCGTGTCTACGCGGCGTACATGCTGATCACCCTGCGTCAGTTTTGAAACCACTTCTAGGCCACGGGCTCGTGGCCTGAGGTCCTGGATGGCCGAATTCGTCCGTTTCGTGTCATTGCAGCCATTGGCATGCGCGCCTAGTGTTCGCACCCATGAAGCGGCGACTCATCGGCTTTCTCGGGTTCAACGGAGTGCAAGCGCTCGATCTCGTCGGACCGGCCGACGCGTTCACGTCTGACGCCTTCGCCGGTTCGGCGGAGGAGCAGGCCACGTCGCCTGGCGGCCCCTACGGAGTCGTCATCATCGGGCTCCACGGCAAACGGTTCACCGCGAGCTCGGGGTTGGTGATGCAGGCTGACGTCACCACGTCGACGCGGTTGCAACTCGACACGGTGATAGTCCCGGGCGGAGTCGGTCTGCGGGCGCCGGGCATCGGCGAGCAAGCAGCCGCATGGATTGCCGGGCGAGCGCGCCAGTTCCGGCGGATCGCCAGTGTCTGCACCGGGATCTACGGCATCGCCCCCAGCGGATTGCTCGATGGGCGCCGCGTGGCCACGCACTGGGCCTCGGTTCGCGATGTTCAGCGGCGGTTTCCAAAACTCCGCGTCGACTCCAATGCGCTGTTTCTCAAGGACGGCCGCTTCTACTCCTCGGCCGGCATCACCGCGGGCATCGACCTGGCGCTCGCCATGATCGAGGAGGATTGCGGACCGCGCATGGCGCTGGCGGTCGCTCGCGAAATGGTCGTCTACTTCAAGCGCCCCGGTGGACAGGATCAGTTCTCCGGGCCGCTGCAGTTCCAATTCGAGGCAGCGGATCGTTTCGCCGACCTGACCGCATGGATTCAGACGCACCTGACCGACGAACTGTCAGTGGAGGCGCTGGCGGAGCGCGCCTGCCTCAGCGTTCGCCAGTTTTCACGGGCGTTCAAGGATCGGCTGGACACGACGCCGGCCGCCTTCGTCGAAGGTGCCCGGCTCGCCGAAGCGAGCCGCCGGCTTGCCGCGCGGCGTGTGAGTGTGGAGTCGGTCGCGCGCTCGGTGGGATACGCGAGCGAGGCCGTTTTTCGTCGCGCATTCGAACGCCGCTTCGGCGTGTCACCGAAGCACTATCGCAGCCGCTTCAGCCTTCTGGCGCAACCGTTTGCCAACGCCCACCCGTGAGGGAATGATGTCGCGTCGAATTGTCATTGCTTCCCTGTTCTTGTCTCTCGTCGCGGGTTCCTCCGCCGCGCAGGCGCCGGAGCGACAGGCCCGCGTCGACGTGCAGGTGCCAAGGAACCCGACGCCGGTCGTCACGAACGGAAAGCGCGTCCTGGTCTACGAGCTTCACGTGACCAACTTCGACCCGCGGTCGCTCGTGCTTCGCCAAGTGGACGTGTACGGTCGGAGTCAGTCGGCGCCGCTGTTCACGCTCCGGGACTCCGCCCTTCGGCAATCGGTCAGCGCCGTAGGCAACGGCCATGACGCCATGTCCGCGAACTCGACGCAGATCACCACCGGCGCGCGCGCGGTCGTGTTCATGTGGATTGACCTCCCGCTCGAAGCGGCGACACCTCGCCTCCTTCGGCATCGCCTCGTGTTCCGAGTCGTCGATTCCGCGGCCCGGTCCGGACCCGATGCGCTCATGCGCGAAGTGAGCATCGACAGCGTCGAGGTTCCGGTGCTCACACAGGCTGTCCCTCAACTGACGTCGCCGTTCCCGGCCGGCGATTGGTTGGCCGGCGATGGTCCGGCGAATGAATCGGACCATCGGCGTTCTCTCGTTCCGCTGGACGGAAAGGTTCGCATCTCGCAGCGCTTCGCGAGCGATTGGATCATGATCGGGCCGAACGGCAACACGTGGCACGACGATCGGAGCCGAAAGGAGAATTACTGGGGATTCGGCCAACCCGTGCGAGCGGTTGCGGACGGGGAGGTGACGGAGGCCGTCGACAGCATCGCGGATAACTCGCCCCAGGCGCCGCTGCCCGCGAGCACGATCGCGAACGCGGCGGGTAATCACGTCATCGTTCGCCTCGCCTCCGGCGAATTCGTCATGTTCGCACACCTCGAGCGCGGAAGCGTTCGCGTGCGGCTGGGGCAGCGTGTCGCCCGCGGCCAGGTTCTTGGGGCGCTCGGCAACTCCGGCCAGTCTACGGGGCCACACCTGCATATGCAGGTCATGGACGCGTCTTCACCGTTCGGCGCCGAAGGGATTCCGTTCCTCTTCGACCACTTCACGTTCATGGGATTCGGACGCGACTACGAGCCCGACAAGCATCCGATGCTGCCGCGCAAGCAGGAAATGCCGGCCGGCGATGCCGTTGTCCGCTTTCCCTAGTCGCGACACGCAGTCCCGGGCGACCAAAGAAACCGGCGGGCGATGCGGTGATAAACGTTCCGGCCGCAGGGAGCATCGAATCGTGATTGGAGTCGCGAGGCACCACGCTTTCTCGTGGTTACCACAGGTTGGCGTTTGAGAGGCCATGAGTACCCTTCAGGCGTCCATTAACATGGGGAGCGTCGCGTGCGAGTCTGGTTGCCGAGTTTGTCATTGGCGGTGCTGGCGTTGGGCGCGTCACCCGTTCGCGGCCAGACCTTCGCGCGACCCAGCGCCGGTCTCGCCGATTCGTCGCTGTCGCGATCCTTGCAGCTTCTCGCCGACGAGGTGCTCTCGGCATAACGGACCGACAACCAGGACTCACTCCTCGACAACCGGTTTCGCATGGCCGCGCCGTGGATGACACGACGCCGGACGCCGACCGCGTGGTGCGGGGCCGCCGATAGGAAGCGGTGGGCCTCCAGCGTCACTGGGAGCCCTTACGACCGCCCAGAGGTGCCCAGCCGGGTTTCTAACCGTTCCCGAGCTGGGTGGGCGCATACCGGTGGCTCAGGTATGCAGGGGTTGGCGCACGGTAGGGAGAAGACCCCCTACCGGGTGCGCCCCGATCAAAACGGTTCGGGGGTTGCAGGGGGCAGCGCCCCCTGCCGCGCTGGCGGCGAAGCCGACGGCGCGCTTGGCAAGAAGGTCATGGAGATCGAGATTCTCCAGGCGGCGCGGGAGGAGGTAAAAAAAAGACCGCGCTTCTACACCAGGTCCACGCAATGACCGGCCGCAAGATGGCGGTGATCTGTCGCGTGCTCGGGATCAGTCGCGCCTGTGCCTACCGGACGAGCGCGGGTCGGCCCGCGCGGTATGCCACGGCCGAGGACCGCGTCGTGACGGCGCAGATCCGCACGATCATCCGCACGCGGGCGGCGTATGGCGCACGGCGGGTCCGGGCGCTGGTCAATCGCGAG
>JANXZT010000187.1 GCA_025355395.1 Betaproteobacteria bacterium | reverse complement strand
CTCTGCCGCAGGGGCGTGCATGCCACACTTGCGGCCCATCTTGCCGCGCCACATTGAAGCGCTGACCCAACGCCATGCCTGCCCTCACTTTGCATCCGGACCGTTTATTTCCCGCCGATCCTGCAACACGCGATCTCGCGCGACGCCTCCATGCCAGCGTCCGCTCGCTGCCGATCGTCAGTCCTCATGGCCACGCCGATCCACAGTGGTTTGCGGACAACGCACCGTTTCCGGATCCGGCGGCGCTGCTCATCACTCCGGATCATTATGTTTTCCGGATGCTGTACAGCCAGGGCATTGCGCTGGAATCGCTCGGCATTGCGCGTATCGACGGCAGCGATGTAGAGCGCGATCCACGCCGCATCTGGCGGCTCTTTGCCGACCACTATGCCCTCTTTCGCGGCACGCCGACCCGCATGTGGTTCGATCACGCGCTCCACGAAGTCTTCGGCATTCGCGAGCGACTGGATTGCGAATCGGCAGAGCGGATCTACGAGGCGTGCGCCCAAGCCCTGAAGGAGCCCGCATTTTTGCCCCGCGCACTCTTCGAGCGCTTCAACATCGAAGTGATCGCCACCACCGAGTCGCCCCTTGACCCGCTTGTCCAGCATCGCAGGATCAGGGAAAGCGGGTGGGGCGGGCGCGTCATCACCGCGTACCGACCCGATCCGGTGGTGGACCCGGAGTTCGACGGCTTTGCGCGCAATGTCACGCAGTTCGGCGAGCTCACCGGCGAGGACACGACCCGCTGGCGCGGTTACCTTGCCGCGCACCGCAATCGCCGCGCTTATTTCAAGAGCATGGGTGCGACATCGACCGACCATGGCCACCCGACGGCGCGTACCTGCGACCTGCGCGAATCGGAATGTCATCGCCTGCTCGAGCGCGCACTCGCCGGAACCGCCACGCGCGAGGAAGCCGAGCAGTTTCGGGGCCAGATGCTGACCGAGATGGCGGGGATGAGCATCGATGACGGGCTGGTAATGCAGATTCACCCTGGCTCGCATCGCAATCACAATCCGCGTGTGTTTCGCGATTTCGGGCGCGACAAAGGCGCGGATATTCCGATGCCCACCGATTATGTGTCGGCGTTGAAGCCACTGCTCGACCGCTACGGCAACGAGCGCAAACTCTCGATCATCCTGTTCACTCTGGACGAAACCGTTTACTCGCGTGAGCTTGCACCGCTGGCCGGGCATTATCCGGTGCTCCGCCTCGGCCCGCCCTGGTGGTTCCATGACAGTCCGGAGGGCATGCTGCGCTTTCGTGAACACGCAACCGAAACGGCCGGGTTCTACAATACCGTCGGCTTCAACGACGATACACGGGCTTTCCTGTCGATTCCCGCACGTCACGATGTGGCGCGTCGCATCGATTGCCGCTTTCTGGCGACGCTCGCCGTCGAGCACCGCATCGACGAGGACGAGGCGTTCGATCTCGCCGGCAATCTCGCCTATCACTTCGCCAAGGCGGCCTACAAGCTATAGTTGAACTGATGGCTTCGACCATCCGGCGGATTGCGCACGAAGCGTGCGTCGGTTAAGCTTTGGCCATGGTGCGCATTTTTCTGGCCGCATGCTTCTCGTTGCTCCTGGTCGGGCTGCAGCAGGAATCGCTCATCCACGCCTTGCAGCACGACCGCGCGCGGATGGCCGATGCGCGCGATGTCACCGTGCAGGCGCCCGGTGATGGGCCGTGCGTTCTCTGCGCGCTGTTGGCCGGCGGCACGCATGCCGTGGCCTCTGCGGACGCTGGGACGTCCGAATCCACGTCAGCCATCATGGTCGCGGCATGGGTGGGCAACTCCATCGCCGTGGCCGCACCCGCGTACTACGCCAGTCGCGCGCCTCCGCTCGTCCTCTAGCCGATCACGTCCCGCCGTAACCCGGCGGAGCTCGTTCATCGTTGCGGAGGAGTCACCGTGTCTACGTCGCATCTCGCGTCGGCGCTTGTCGCGTCGGCGCTCTTCGCTACCTCTGCGGCGGCCTGCGCTGCCACCGATAGCGAGTTAGCTGAAATCCGGGAGCAGATCAGGACGCTCAAGGATCAGTACGAAACCCGCATCCGCGCCTTGGAAAATCGGCTGCAAGCCGCGGAGGCGGTGGCACCCGCGGCCAGCGCCAGCGCCGCGTCGTCAACGTCGGCGTCGGCGTCGACGTCGGGAGCATCGGTGAGCGCCGGCATCGCGGCGTTCAATCCCGCCATTTCGCTGGTGTTGCAGGGCACCTACGCCAATCTCTCGCAGGACCCCGCGCGCTACACCCTTGCGGGATTTGCGAAAACACCGGATCTCTCGCCCGGCCGCCGCGGGCTGGGTTTGGGCGAATCGGAGCTCGCGTTGAGCGCCAACGTCGATGATCGGTTTGCGGGCAACCTCATCGTATCGCTCACCCCAGAAAACGCGGTCTCGGTGGAGGAGGCCTACGGCTTCATGCCGTCGCTTCCGAACGGCCTGGTGCCAAAATTCGGACGTTTCTTTTCCGGCATCGGATACCTGAACGAGCAGCATCAGCATGCTTGGGACTTTGTCGATGCGCCACTTGCGTATCAGGCTTTTCTGGGAGGCCAGTTCGCCAATGACGGCCTGCAATTGAAGTGGGTCGCGCCCTCCGACCAGTTTCTCGAGTTCGGCGCCGAGGTGGGAAATGGCGACAACTTTCCGGGCAGCGCGCGTAATCGCAATGGTGTCGGTGCGGGCAGTGTTTTCGTCCACACCGGCGGGGATATCGGTGCCAGTCACAGTTGGCGTGCGGGCCTTTCATACCTCGAAACGCGGGCGGGTGCGCGGGCCGGAACGCAACTCGACACCATGGGCCGTCTGGCCGATGTCGCCTTCACCGGCAATAGCCGCACGGCGATCGCCGATTTCGTATGGAAGTACGCGCCCAACGGCAATACGCGCGAAGGAAATTTCAAGGTGCAGGGCGAATATTTCCTGCATCGCGAGCGTGGCGATCTTACGTACGACGCCACCGGCGCGCTCGGGCTTACGCAAGCTGGCGCGTATGCCGCGAACCAGAGTGGGTGGTATCTGCAAGGTGCGTGGCAGTTCATGCCCTACTGGCGCGTCGGTGCGCGCTACGACCGGTTGAACCCGGGGCGGCGCGAATTCGGCGCGAACGCCGATCTCCTGGACACGGGCGCGTTCCATCCGGACCGCTACACGGTGATGCTCGACTACACACCTTCGGAATTCACCCGGTTCCGCTTGCAGTATGCCCAGAGCACGACCCGGCTGGACGTGACCGATCACCAGCTTTTTCTGCAATACATTCTGACCTTGGGCGCGCACGGCGCGCACAGGTTTTAAAGGAGCACCCCGTGATTCTCCGATTGCTATTCCTCCCGGTCTTGGTGCTCGCTTGCATCAGCACGTCCGCTTGCGCAGCGCTCAACGTCTTCGCCACGACCCCCGAATGGGGTGCGCTCGTGACCGAGCTCGGCGGCGACAAGGTAAACGTCTACATCGCAACCAATGCATTGCAGGACCCGCACCACGTCGAAGCCAAGCCGAGCCTGGTGGCCCGCGCACGCAACGCGGACCTCATGGTTGCGACAGGTGCCGAGCTCGAAATCGGCTGGGTGCCGCTCGTCGTCCAACAGGCCGGCAATCCGAAGCTCCGACCGGGACAACCGGGTTATTTCGAGGCCACTGCGTTTGTGCCAATGCTCGGCAAGCCGGCGCGCCTCGACCGCTCCGAGGGTGACGTCCATCCGCTGGGAGACCCGCACATTCAAACCGATCCGCGCAACATCGCCCGCGTCGCCGGCCCGCTCGCGGCCAAGCTCGCCGAGCTCGATCCCGCCAACGCAGCGTTCTATCAAAGCAGGTACAAGGCTTTCGACGAGCGCTGGCGTGCGGCTATGGTGCGATGGGAGCAGCAAGCGGCGCCACTGCGAGATGTTCCGGTAGTCGTCCAGCACAAAGGCTTTACCTACCTCGTGGCGTGGACGGGCATGAAGGAAGTCGCCGCATTGGAACCGAAGCCGGCCGTGGAGCCTACGGTAGCGTACTTGTCCGAGGTCCTCGCGACACTGCAGCGGCAGCCAGCCAAAATGGTGATCCGCGAGGCCTTTCAGAGTGATCGGCCATCGCGATGGATTGCGGAACGGGCGAAGATCAATATCGTGGTGCTGCCGTTTACGGTGGGGGGTGACAGCGAAGCGCGCGATCTCTTCAGCCTCTTCGATGACACCATCGCGCGGCTATTGAAGGGTGCGCAATGAACGGTGCGGCCTGGGATTGGAGCATCCTGCTGCCGGCGCTCGCCGCCGGCTTTCTGGTCGCCGCAACGCACGTGCCGCTGGGAGTGCAGGTATTGGCGCGCGGAATCGTGTTCATCGATCTTGCCATCGCACAAATCGCGGGGGGCGGCGTGCTGCTCGCAGACCGGCTCGGTTTCGAGCCTCAAGGCTGGGGCGTGCAGGCCGCTGCGTTGGCGGCGGCACTGGCGGGGGCAACGCTGCTGACCTGGACCGAGCGCTGGTGGCCCGAGGTGCAGGAGGCCGTGATCGGCGTGGTGTTCGTGCTCGCGGCCACCGGTGGCATCCTGCTTCTGGCCAGCAACGCCCATGGCGGCGAGCATCTGCGCGATTTGCTGGTGGGGCAGATTCTGTGGGTGCAGCCGGCACAGCTCGCGGGAGTGGCGGTGGTCTATGCCGCGATCCTGGCAATGTGGTTCGGTTTTCGGGCGCGTCTTGGCCGCACCGGATTTTATCTGCTGTTCGCGTGCGCGGTGACGCTGTCGGTGCAACTCGTCGGCCTTTATCTCGTGTTTGCGACGCTGATCGTGCCGCCGCTCGCGACCAGACGCGTGGTTGCGTACCGGTTACCTCTGGCATGGTGCGTCGCGGCATTGGGATACGCGGTGGGATTGATCTTTTCGACAGCATTCGATCTGCCGTCGGGGGCGCTCATCGTGTGGTCGCTGGTTGCGGTGGGCCTCGTGTTCCATGCATTGACTGCAAGCCGCGGGATCGGCCGGTCCGATGCCGCACAGGCAGAGCGGCGCGCAACACCGGTTTGACTGACGCGCCAGAGCATGCGTCCCGCGGAAATCGCGGACAATCGCGACGTAGGTACGCAGGACACGCGATCGGCTCGCGCGCGTCCAAGAGGAACGACCGGAGATTGCAATGATCGAGCTCAGAAGATCCGCCGAGCGTGGCCATGCGCAGCACGGGTGGCTGGAATCACGCCATAGTTTTTCGTTCGCCGAGTATCATGACGCTGCGCACATGGGCTTTGGCCCGTTGCGCGTCATCAACGAGGATCGGGTGCAGCCCGGCATGGGCTTTGGCACCCACGCCCATCGGGACATGGAAATCATGAGTTATGTGCTCGAGGGCCGGCTCGAGCACAAGGACAGCATGGGTAACGGCTCGATCATCGCGCCGGGCGACGTGCAGCGGATGAGTGCCGGGCGTGGCGTTTCGCACAGTGAATACAACCCATCGAAAACGGAAGGCGTTCATTTTCTGCAGATCTGGATCGAGCCCTCGATTCGCGGGATCGCTCCCGGTTACGAGCAAAAGCATGTCTCCGAACAGGACAAACAAGGTAGGCTCTGCCTTATTGCAGCGCCCGAGGGGGACGGTGGCGTCGTGCTGATTCATCAGGATGCTCGCGTGTACGCTGCGCTGCTCGATGGCGTCGACGCGGTCAGCCACCAGCTGCGTCCCGGGCGCCGCGCCTATGTGCATGTCGCGCGGGGTGCGGTCCACGCCAATGACCTCCGCCTGACGGCAGGCGATGCCGGCAAAATCAGCGAGGAAACGGCGGTGCGGATCGATTGCGCCGAAAACGCCGAAGTGTTGTTGTTCGATCTTCCCTGACGCTAAGGAGCCGCGAATGGAAAAATCACAGGATCTTCTCGCCCTGGCCGGCCGCATTGCGATCGCCATTCTGTTCATCACGTCGGGGTGGGGCAAGATGATGGACTTCGGCGGCACCGCCGGGTTTATCGCGAGTAACGGCATCCCCCTGCCCCAGGTGGCCACGGTGATCACCATCGTCGTGGAGCTGGGCTTGGGCCTCGCCATTGCGATGGGCTGGCAGACGCGTTTCGCGGCAGGGATCATTGCGCTATGGCTCATTCCGACCACGTTCATCTTTCACAATTTCTGGTCCGCTTCCGCCGACGAGGTCATGATGCAGCAGATCAATTTCGTGAAAAACGTCGCCATCTTCGGTGGGATGTTGCTGCTGGCGGCCTTTGGACCCGGCCGCTATAGCCTCGACGGTCGAGTGCGCGGGCCGGCGAGCGTTCGCTAACCAACGGAACAAGGAGCCCCAATGAAGGCAAGAAAAGACAAGAAAGACAAGGGCGCGCTGGCGCAGATGGATACCGGCATCGCCCATGAAGAGCGCGCCAGGATTGCCGACGGGCTCTCGCGGTTGCTGGCGGATACCTACACCGTGTATCTCAAGACCCACAACTTCCACTGGAACGTGACCGGCCCGATGTTTAACACCCTGCATCTCATGTTCGAGACGCAGTACAACGAGTTGTGGCTTGCCACCGACCTGATCGCCGAGCGCATCCGCTCCCTTGGGTTCCCCGCGCCGGGGACCTACGGCGAGTTCACCAAGTTGTCGTCGATCAGGGAGACGCCCGGCGTGCCCAAGGCCGAAGCGATGATCCGGCTGCTGGTCGAAGGCAATGAAGCCGTTGTCCGCACGGCGCGGGGGATCTTCCCGCTGGTCGACGGCGCGCACGATGAGCCCTCGGCCGATCTCTTGACGCAGCGGATGCAGGTGCACGAGAAGAACGCCTGGATGTTGCGCAGCCTGCTCGAGGGCTGATGTGCGCGGCCAGGCCCGACAATCTTTTTTGCCCTCCACTCGCGATCTTCATCGCCATCTTCCGGGGCAATTCTGGCCAGCACCAGCAGGCCACAGCCGATGGCGCCCGTGATCCGGCCCTTCACGCGCACGGACGCCTCCGTCACGCGCTGGATCAATCCGCGCATGGGTGTTGCTAACGCTTCATGAGCTTGCGTTCGATATCCACCACCGCGCCGTGATCGATGTAGAGCGTGGTGATGGTGTCGGGGTCGCC
>JANXZT010000180.1 GCA_025355395.1 Betaproteobacteria bacterium | reverse complement strand
GACCTCGACCGTGTCTGGTGGGACTATGCCGACATGCCACGCCCGCCCAACCCGCAATTTCTCATCCTGAGCGCGCGGCAGGTCTAGCCCGTACCGCCGATCGTAAGGCCGTCGATCTTGAGCGTCGGCTGGCCCACGCCTACCGGCACGCTTTGTCCCTCCTTGCCGCAGGTGCCAACCCCCGGGTCGAGCGCGAGATCGTTGCCGATCATCGACACCCGCGTCAGCGCATCCGGGCCGTTGCCGATCAGGGTGGCGCCTTTCACCGGGTACGCGAGCTTGCCATCTTCGATCTTCCACGCCTCGGCCGCGGAAAACACGAATTTGCCGCTGGTGATATCCACCGAGCCACCGCCGAAATTGACGGCATACAGGCCATTCTTCACCGAGGCTATGATCTCCGCGGGGTCGTGATTGCCGGCCAGCATGACCGTGTTCGTCATCCGTGGCATCGGCAGATGCGCAAACGATTCGCGCCGGCCGTTGCCGGTCGGGGTCACGTTCATGAGCGCAGCATTCAGGCGATCCTGCATGTAGCCCTTGAGGATCCCATCCTCGATCAACACCGTGCGTTGCGTGGGATTGCCTTCGTCGTCGATGTTGAGCGAGCCGCGGCGCCGTTCGATGGTGCCGTCGTCGATGACCGTCACGCCGGCGGCTGCAACGCGCTCGCCCAACCGTCCCGCGAAGGCACTCGTTCCCTTGCGGTTGAAATCGCCCTCGAGGCCATGACCAATGGCCTCGTGCAACAGAATGCCCGGCCAGCCGTTGCCCAGAACAACCGTCATGCTGCCGGCCGGTGCATCGCGCGCGCCAAGGTTGAGCAACGCCTGATCGACGGCCTTCGCCGCGTAGTCTTCGACCACTGCCTCGGTGAAAAAAGCGTAATCCGACCGGCCGCCGCCACCGGCGGAACCTTGCTCGCGGCGGCCGTTTTCCTCCACGATCACATGCAGCGACAAGCGGACCAGCGGACGCACGTCGGCGGCCATCAATCCGTCGCTTCGCGCGACCAGGATCGCTTCGTACTCGCCGGCGAGCGACGCCATGACCTGCACCACCCGTGGATCGCGCGCCCGGGCACACCGCTCGAGGCGTTCGAGCAACGCTACTTTCTGCGCATCGGCCAGCGACAGCAGCGGGTCTTCGGGCGCATAGAGCGCCCGCGCGGTACCCATGCGGTCGAGCGCCGCAACCGCGGATTGGCCTTGGCGCCCGATGGCCCTGGTCGCCATCGCGGCTTCATCGAGCGCCTTGCGGGTGATGTCGTCCGAATAGGCGAAAGCTTGCTTCTCGCCGTTGACCGCACGCACGCCAACGCCGCGATCGATATTGAAGGCGCCCGACTTGACAATCCCTTCTTCGAGACTCCAGCTTTCCACGCGCGAGTACTGGAAGTAAAGATCGGCAAAATCGACCTCGTGGGTATGAATGGACGCCAGTACCTGGCCAAGCGATGCCGGATCGAGTCCGGCCGGCTCGAGCAGCAAGCGACTCGCCTGCGCTAGAAGCGCACCATTGACAGCGGGTAGGGAAAGATCGGTCACGGAAATCCTTGGCAGAAGACGTCTACCCTATATAGGGCCAGGGGCGCAAAATCCAAAGAGCCTATTGTCGGCGGTCAGGCCCCGATGCGGCAAGCACCGCCTACGCCCATGCTCAATCGGCACGTTGGACAGCGGTTCGGCCGAGATAAGTCGCCGCCACGCGCGGGTCGGCTGAAAGCGACGCGCTGGGGCCCTCGGTGGCGACTTCTCCGGTTTCCATCACATAACCATAGTCCGAAACCTGCAATGCAGCGCGAGCGTTCTGCTCGATCAGCAGGATCGACACGCCGGTTGCCCGCAGCGCCGCGATGATGCTGAAAATTTCACGCACCATGAGCGGTGCCAATCCCAGTGAGGGCTCGTCGAGCAACAGGAGCCGCGGTTGGCCCATCAGCGCCCGTCCCATCGCGAGCATTTGCCGCTCGCCACCGGAAAGCGTGCCGGCGAGTTGCCCACCCCGCTCGGCAAGACGCGGAAAGCGCCCGTAGACTTCCTGCAGTGTGGCACGCCAGCTCCGGTCTCCGCGCCGCGCGCGCACAAACGCGCCCAGTTGCAGATTGTCGGCCACACTCATCGAGGCAAAGAGCTCGCGCCGCTCCGGCACCAGAATGAGCCCCTGTTGCACGCGCCGTTCGACGGGCATTCGGCCCGCGTGCGCACCCATGTAGCGCAACGTTCCGCGCGCCGGAAGGAGACCCATGATGGCGGCAAGCAGGGTCGTCTTGCCCGCTCCATTGGGGCCGATGACAGAAACGATGGAGCCCGGCGGCACCTTCAGCGAAACACCGTGCACGGCCTCGACTTTTCCGTAGGCGACGTGAAGATCGCGCACTTCGAGCAGTGCGCCTGCGCCGTCAATCGATGCAACAGTACGGAGGTGGGGCCGCACGATGTTCATGCAACGCCTCCCAGATAAGCGTTGCGTACGGCGGGATCACGCTGGATGTCTGCGGGCGCGCCTTCCGCCAGCTTTTCGCCGAAATGCATCACCACCAGGCGGTCGGTCACACCCATT
>JANXZT010000129.1 GCA_025355395.1 Betaproteobacteria bacterium | reverse complement strand
TCGGATCGTCCACGACGGCTCGGACCCGGGCTAGAGCCGCCGCAGCATCGTCGGGAAGCTTCTGCAATGCCGGATTGCCGAGGGTCTTGCGCAACTCGGCGTTGGTCTCGCGCAACCCCGCCATCAACGCGATAGCCTCGGCGCTGATCTTTTGAGTCGCAAGGCCGTTCATCGCCGTCTCCATCCGGTCGAGCACGCGCTCGGCGCGCTGGCTCAAGCCCTTGGCATTTACGTCGCCCACCCGCTCGTTCACGGTCGAAAGCAAACGATTGAGGTTTCGTACCGTGCCTTCGACGTCGAGCCGATGCAAGCGCTCGATCATCTCCGAGGCTGCGTTGACGAATTGCATGACCGTCGATGGCGCGCTCGGGATGTACGCGTTCTCCGGAACCCAATCGACTGGCAACGGTGGTGGAATGGGCTCGACATAGTCCATCTCGAGATAGTTGGTGCCCGTAATACCCTGGGGTGTGAGCCGCATGCGCAGACCGCGCTCGACTTCGAGGGCTGCGTTCTCGGGCCGCGTGATGTCGCCGGCCGCGCGCCCGCCCACGAGGCGCGGCTGCAGTTGCGCTTCCACCAGCACATAGCGCATGCGCTCGCTGATCGGCCGGTCGAGCTGATAGCGAACGTAAGTGAAGGTGATTCTCGTTACTTCGCCGATGACCACGCCGCGGTATTTGACCTTGGAGCCGATGTCGAGCCCCTGCACCGACTCGTTGAAATAGGTTTCGATGGTGATGCGTGGCTGGAACCAGCGGCCGGAACCGATGATGAGCAGCACCGCGACGCCGGCGGCAATGGCAGCCGTCACGAACAAGCCGAGCTTGAAGTAGTTGGCTTTGGCGCTCACGGTCTTCCCTTGCCGTTCACACGCGTTCCTCGTTCCTCGGCAACGCTGCCGTCACTGCATGGCCTGCCACGCCGCCCTCGCGGCGGAAGAACTGGCGCACGAATGGCTCCGGGCTCTGGTCACGCAGCACTCGCGGATCACCTTCGGCAATGATGCCCTGCCGGCCCTTGTCGAGCATGATCACGCGGTCCGCGATCGCGTAGATGCTCGGCAACTCGTGCGTCACCACGACAAAGGTGATGCGCAAGCTTTTGGCGAGCCGCAGGATCAGCGCGTCGAGCTCAGCCGAGGTGATGGGGTCGAGGCCGGCGGAGGGCTCGTCCAGGAAAAGAATCATCGGATCGAGCGCCATCGCACGGGCGATCGCGGCCCGCTTTTGCATGCCACCGGAGACCGCCGCTGGCAGGTGGCCGGTGAAGCCTTCGAGCCCCACGAGATCGAGCTTCATGCGCGCGACGAGATCCATCGCATCGTGACTGAGATCGGTGTATTCCTCGAGCGGCAGGCGCACGTTCTCGAGGAGCGTCATCGAGCCGAACAGTGCTCCGGACTGATACATGACGCCGATCTTGCGCAGGATGGCGCGCCGCGCGTCGCCGGTGCTCGCAATGATGTCGTCACCGTCGATCAGCACTCGCCCTGCCAAAGGCTCATCGAGGCCGATCATGGCCTTCAGCAGCGTGCTCTTGCCCCCGCCCGATCCGCCGAGGATCACGAAGACTTCACCGCGGCGGACCTCGAAATTGATGTCATGGAGCAGCGCCTGGCCGTCGTAGCCCGCAGCGAGGTTTTGCACCTGGATGACGATGTCGCCTTGCGCCGTCATATGTCGAGCAGGTAATAGATGACGGCAAAAATACCGTCCACCACGACCAGCAGGATGATGCCGGACACCACCGCGCGCGTCGCCGCGTCGCCGACGGCGGAGGCGCCACTCGTGGTCTGCAAGCCACGCAGGCATCCGATGCCCGCAATGAGAATGGCGAAGACGAACGACTTCGCGAAACCCGCCATGAAATCGGAGAAGTCGACGATACCATCCACCTCCTTGATGAAGGTGACGTACGGAATCCCGAAGGTCTGCATGGTGAGCGCGCCGCCCATGAGGCCGACGAGATCGGCAAAAAGCGTCAGCAGCGGCGTCATCAACAACGCGGCGAGAATGCGCGTGACCACAAGAAAGCGCACCGGATCGAGACCCATTGTGGTGAGCGCGTCGATCTCCTGGTTCACCTGCATGGTGCCGATCTCGGCGGCGAATGCCGCCCCCGATCGGCCGGCCAGCAGGATGCCGGTCATGAGCGGCCCCAATTCGCGCAGCATGGAAAGGCCAATGAGATCCGCCACGAAGATTTCCGCGCCGAAGCGCCGCATCGGCACGGCGCTCTGAAATGCGAGAATCACGCCGAGCAGGAACGAGATCAGCGCCACGATCGGCAGCGCGTCGGCGCCCACGCGCTCGCAGATCGCCCACACGTCGCGCCAGCGCACCGTGCCCGGGTTGCGCAGCGCATGGCCGAGCGCGGCCGTGGCCTCGCCGACAAAGGTAATCTGCGCGCGCATGTCCCGGCCGACCTTGGCGGTATGCCAGCCGAGATCCTCGATGGCCCCGCGCCGCGGCGGCGGGGGATCGTGGTCCGCGATCAGCGCCGCGGGGTCGAACTGGTCGAGCAGGGTCTGGAACTCCGGACGCAGATTGCGCACTTCGACCCCAGCGCTTTGCTTCAATGCAGGCATACGCAGGAGATCGACCAGGAGCGCAATGCCCGCGCCGTCGCAATAATCGACGGCGGCGGCATCCACCACCACCGGGCGGCCCGATGCTGCGCGTATCGCATTGCGGGATGCCGCCCAGACATCGCGAATCGAATAGGCATCGAGTCGCCCGGAAAGGGAGAGCACCCGCGGGCCGTCGGGGTTATCGGAAATGGCGAGTGCGGTCATCGTGGGGAAGCCGGTCGGGTGTCAATGGTAACCGGCACCCACGCGAACCTTGCCGCGGAACACCCAGTACGACCAGGCGGTATAGGTGAGGATGATCGGCAACAGGAAGAGCGTGCCGAGCATCAG
>JANXZT010000115.1 GCA_025355395.1 Betaproteobacteria bacterium | reverse complement strand
AGGGTTCGATCACCACTTGGTCAAGCCCGCCGACTTCGGCAAGGTGCAGAAAATCCTGGCGACCGTCTCGGAGAAGGCGACGTGACGCCCACGGAGCGAGCTTCGTCATCCACGGTTTGACCAGGCTCGGGTTGGGAAGGCCACCTGAGAACGCGCTGAAGCTGACGGCGGCCGCCGCAGCGATCTGGCAGGCCAACGCCGCCGGCCGCTACAACCATCCTGCCGACCAAAACCCGGCGCCGATCGACCCCAACTTCGAAAGTTACGCGAAGATACGAACTGGCCCCGATGGTAGCTACCACATCAAGACTGTGAAGCCTGGCGCGTATCCGGCGGCTCCCGGTTGGACGCGGCCGCCGCATATTCACTTCGACGTGAAGGGCCGAGCCAAGCCGGCTCGTGACACAGAGGTACCTTGAAGGCGAGGACTTGAACGACAAGGGCCAGTTGCTGCAGGGCGCGTCGCGCAAGGAAGGTCTGATTGCCCGCTATGGTGCGCCGTTGGGTCAGCAGGAGCCGAATGCGCTCGTGGCGGCCTGGAACGTTGTGTTGATCGCTGGCTGACCTTCGGGTCCCTTCGACGCTGAACTGCGCATCGTGCGGCGGACTCGCTGGAATGGGTTTGGAGCGGGTGAAGGGAATCGAACCCTCGTCGTAAGCTTGGGAAGCTTCTGCTCTACCATTGAGCTACACCCGCGGCCCCCGGATTTTACGCGGCGTGCGATGCAGCCCGCAAACGGCATCAAAAGCGCGGCATCAAAAGCGCGATATCAAACGCGCGGTATCAAACGCGCAACACGCCGACACCTTGCGGGCCATCTCTACAGGCATCTGCTTCCGCTTCACTGGAGGGTGTGGATTAGAATCAAACCGCGGTGAACCCCATTTTCCGCACCCTGCCGCACATCGCGGCTCGTTCAAGAGTTCGGCGCCTCGCCTCCCATGACCGCCTCGCTACGCCATTTAAGCCTGTTTGGCCGCCGGCACCCTGCCATTGTCATCCTGTTGGTGGCGCTCGCGCTTCTCGTGCAGTGGAGTGCGGTCCTGATTGCCGGCGGCCCCCGTACAGAGGGCGAACGAGGACCCTGGCTCGTGCTGCTCGCTGCGATGTCGTCCGTGCTCATTGTCCTGCTCGGTGCGGCGCTTTATGCGGTGCTCGGCCATGTTCGCGACGCCGAGCAGGATCCACCGCATCTGATGACCGCCGATGTGCTGACCGGAGTTCTCAACCGCCGCGGCTTCATGGGTGCGGCCGGGCAGGAGTTCACGCGCAGTGTTCGATACGATCGGCCGCTATCTTTTCTCGCGGTCGACATCGACCGGTTCAAGGCGATCAACGACAAGCACGGCCACGTCGCGGGTGACTCGGTGCTGAAGGCGTTTGCCCTCGCGCTGCAAGGCGTCCTGCGAACCACGGACACGGTCGGGCGGACAGGGGCCGAGGCATTCACCGTGCTGCTGCCCGAAACGGGGGCGACGCAGGCAATCGAGCTCGCGCAGCGCGCGCGCCAGGCCTGCGAGGCGGCAAGATTGGACTTCCTGCCGGTCGGCCAAACGGTCACCGTCAGTGTCGGGGTCGCCTCGGTGGGCACCGGCGACAGCAGCATCGAGCACGCGCTTTCGCGCGCGGACAACGCACTGCAACGGGCGAAGAGCGCCGGCCGCAATTGCGTCGAATTCGGCTGACGGAAAAAGTGGGGTCAGACACGATTTTATGCGTGCCGTCGGCAGCTACCAACCGGCGCCCACGAGAGAAAGTCGTGTCTGACCCCACTTTTTGCTCCGGAGCATCCATGAATCACGTACAGAGGAGTGCAAAGCCATGAATAAGCCGCGGACAGGATTTGTCGGCCTGGGACTGATGGGCCACGGCATCGCGAAGAACTTGGTCACCAAGGGCTTCCCGTTGACGGTGCGAGCGCACCGCAATCGGCAGCCGCTCGAAGACCTGCTCGCCGCCGGTGCTACGGAAGTGCGCACCAACACGGAGCTCGCACACCAGTCCGACATCGTCTTCATCTGCGTGACGGGCGCGCCGCAAGTCGAGGAAGTGATCAACGGCGAAGGCGGCATCGCTTCGGCGGCGAGGGAAGGTCTCATCGTGATCGACACGTCGACCAGCGAGCCGGCGGTGACCGCGAAGCTGCGCGAAAAGCTCGCCGAGCGGGGCACGCGCTTGGTCGATGCGCCGCTCGCGCGCACGCCGAAGGAAGCCGAAGAGGGTCGGCTCAATATCATGGTCGGCGCCGACGACGAAACGTTCAAGTCGCTACAACCGGTGCTGTCGGCGTTTTGCGAAAACGTGATCCATGCGGGCCCGCCCGGACACGGCCACACGCTGAAGCTCATCAACAACTTCCTTGCCATGGCGATTGCCACGTCGACGGCTGAGGCGCTGGCAACGGCAGCGTGCGCCGGCGTGTCGCTGCAGAAATTGGTCGATGTGATTTCCGCGGGCGGGGTGAACTCCGGCATTTTCCAGATGGTGGCGGCGAGGATGCTGCAGCGCGATTTGAGCGGACTCAAGTTCACCCTCGTCAACGCCATGAAGGACTTGCGCTATTACACCCATCTTGCCGAATCGCTGCCCGCATCCGCGCTGATGGGCGAGGCGGTGCATCAGACGCTGGTGCAGGCGAATCTTCTGGGCTTCGGGGAGCACTACATCGCGTCACTGGTCGAGGCCCAGGAGAAGCTCACCGGTACCGCGATCGTTCCGCGCTAAAGCGTGTGCTTCGAACGTCGCGCGGGGAGCCATGACGACCGAACATAACATTGGGTTTGTCGACTTCGCATATCGGACGGCGCTGGCTGCCGGCGTTGCGATCCTGCCCCATTTCCGGGAGGTGATCGAGGTCGAGAACAAAGACAGCGGCGCCGGCTACGACCCGGTGACCGAAGCCGACACGGCGGCGGAGCATGTCATCCGCGCCGCCATCCGCAAGGCCTATCCCGATCACGGCATCCGCGGCGAGGAGCACGGCTGGGAGCGCGGACGGTCCCGCTACACGTGGGTTATCGATCCGATCGATGGCACACGCAGCTTCATCCTCGGGCAGATGCACTGGGCGACGTTAATTGCCCTGCATGATGGCGAGGGTGTGGTGGCGGGTCTCGCCCACCAGCCCTATGTGGGTGAAACCTTTCTCGGGGCCGTCGGCGGCAGCGCGGAATGGCGGCGCGCCGGAGAACAGCGCACGCTGCGCACGCGCCGATGCGCTTCGATCGGAGTCGCTGCCCTCGCCTGCACCGATCCAAAAATGTTCGGTACGCCGTCCGATCTGGCGGCGTTCAAGCGCGTGGCCGATCGTGCCCGGCTCACCCGCTACGGCGGCGATTGCTATGGCTATTGCCTGCTCGCAATGGGATTGATCGATGTGGTGATCGAGTCCTCGCTGCAGGCCTACGATGTGCAGGCATTGATCCCGATCATCGCGGGGGCTGGCGGGGTCGTCACTACGTGGACCGGATCGAGCGCCGACGAAGGCGGATCGATCGTGGCGTGCGGCGACCCGGGCCTGCACGCGCAGGTGTTGCGCGTCCTGGAGGATCGCTAGTCCGGCGGTGCAATCATGACTGGCAAGAGCACATCGATGGCAGCTACCAATCCTTCGCTCTGGGAGAACCCACTCGGCACCGACGGCTTCGAGTTCATCGAATATGCCGCTCCCGATCCGGCGGCGTTGGGCGCGCTCTTCGAGCAGCTGGGCTTCACCGCGATTGCGCGCCATCGAGCGAAAGACGTGCGCCTGTATCGCCAGGGACAGATCAACTTTCTCGTCAATGCCGAGCCGGGGAGTTTTGCACAGGCCTTCGCGCGGGTGCACGGGCCATCGATTTGCGCGATGGCCTTTCGTGTGAAAGACGCGGCGGTTGCGTTTCGCAGTGCGGTCGAGCGGGGCGCGTGGGGGGTCGAAGCGCATCCAGGTCCCATGGAGCTCAACATTCCCGCAATCAAGGGTATTGGCGACTCTCTCATCTATCTGGTCGATCGCTATCCCGGCGCGCCGGCGAGCGGCGGCAGCGTGGTATCGATTTACGACATCGATTTCGTGCCGTTGCCGGGCGTGGACCCGCATCCGCGGGGCGCGGGCCTGACGCAAGTCGACCATCTCACCCACAACGTGCACCGCGGCCGTATGGACGAGTGGGCGGGCTTCTACGAGAGGCTCTTCAATTTTCGCGAGGTCCGGTATTTCGACATCGAAGGCAAGCTGACGGGCCTTAAGAGCAAGGCAATGACAAGCCCCTGCGGCAAGATCCGCATTCCGATCAACGAAAGCTCGGATGACAGGAGCCAGATCCAGGAATATCTCCTCGCGTACCACGGCGAGGGCATTCAGCACGTGGCGTTGGGGACGGACGAAATCCATGCGACCGTAGAGCGGTTGCGCGCCGCCGGGTTGGACTTCCAGGACACCCCGGACACGTATTACGAGATGCTCCCCGAGCGACTGCCCGGACACGATGAGGACGCGGCGCGGCTCAAGGCCAACCACATCCTTCTCGATGGCGCCCCGGCGAAAGGCGAAATGTTGCTGCAGATCTTTACGAAGACGGTGATTGGCCCCATCTTCTTTGAGATCATCCAGCGCAAGGGCAACGAAGGGTTCGGCGAAGGGAATTTCCGGGCGCTCTTCGAATCCATCGAATTGGATCAGATTCGGCGCGGCGTGCTGAAGGCTTGACGTCGGCAAAACCCGCGGAGCCGTTGCCGCGACGCACAGAATGTGGGGTCAGAGACGATTTTCTTTCGTGGCCCGGATTGGTAGCAGACGGACGGCACACGAGAAAGTCGTCTCTGACCCCATTTTCCCGCCCTTGCCCGATGCCGATGCACCCTTTGCCGCCGGGTTGCGTGTAACATTCGGCGGCGTTCGCCATCATGGTTTATTAGTGCTCACTCCTCTGGGATTCTCGCTGCTCCGCCATCTTGCCGATGGTACCTTCCATTCTGGCGAAGACCTCGCCGCCAGCGTGGGGCTCACCCGCGCCCGTGTTTCGCAGGTTCTCAAGGATGCCGAAGCGTCCGGCCTCGCGCTGGAGCGGGTCAAGGGGCTCGGCTATCGCCTGCTGGAAGCCCCGCGCTTTCTTGATGCGAAAGCGGTTGGCGCGCGCTTGATCGGCATCGGCAAGGAACAGGGCGGGCCGGCGCCCGTGGTTATCGAAGTCGTCGATCAGGTGGATTCGACGTCCTCCGAGCTCATGCGGCGATCCCAGCGCAAGGATATTCACGGGATGGCGCTGGCGGCGGAATGGCAGACCGCCGGCCGCGGTCGCCGGGGCCGGACCTGGACGGCTGTCGTCGGCGGCAGTCTCACGTTTTCATTGGGATGGCGATTCGAGCAGGGCGCGGGATTTCTCGCCGGCCTTTCGCTTGCGGCGGGAGTCGGTGTGGTAAGGGCGCTCGAAGCCGAAGGGTTCACCGGTGTCGCGCTCAAGTGGCCGAACGACATCATTCATCGGCACTTGAAGCTGGGCGGCATCCTGATCGAGCTCAATGGCGACGCCCTAGGCCCGTCAACCACCGTAATCGGCATCGGGCTCAACGTCCGCTTGCCTGAGGCGGTGCGCAAGGATATCGATTCGCCGGTGACCGACCTGACCAAGATCGCCGGCAAGAAGTCGTCGCTGGTGGATCGCAATCGCCTGTTGGCGAGGCTCCTGTCTGAGCTCGCCACGGTGCTCGAGCAATACTCGAACGAAGGCTTCGCGCCTTTCGCTGCGGAGTGGCAGCACCGCCACGCCTATCAGGGCAAGCCGGTGCGATTGTTGCTGCCCGATGGTGCAGTGGTCCACGGCAAGGTCGCCGGCGTGGACGCGAGCGGCGCGCTGGTGCTCGCCGACGGCCCACGGCGGGCGCGCTTTCTTTCCGGCGAGATCTCGCTTCGCCGCGCCTGACGGTCAGGTTCCACCAGGACTGCGGCGATGAGTCAGACCCTCGTCATCGATCTCGGCAATAGCCGGATGAAGTGGGGGCTGCACGGCCTTCACGGATGGACGAGCGTTGGTGCGACGGCGAACAACGAGATTGGCACCCTCGCTTTGCGCGATTGGCAGAACCTGCCGCGTCCGGTGCGCGTGGTCGGGGTCAATGTGGCGGGTGAAGCGGCGCGGGTGCGGGTAGAGGCGCAGATCGCCCGGTGGCGGTTGACCCCGCAATGGCTTACCGCCACGAGTGCCGCGTGTGGCGTCATCAACGGCTACAAGACGCCCAGCCAGCTTGGGCCTGACCGTTGGGCCTCGCTGGTGGCGGCACGCAATCGCACGCTTGGCATCGATCTTTTTCCGCCGCCCGCCGTCGTGGTGAATGCGGGCACGGCGGTGACCGTCGACGCGCTCGATGGCCAGGGCCGTTTTCTGGGCGGGCTGATCCTGCCCGGGTTGCGGCTGATGTTGCGCTCCCTCGCCGAAAACACAGCGGCGCTCAAGATGTCACCCGGGGCATTCGCGGAGTTTCCCGACAATACGCCCGACGCACTGTATTCAGGTGCCGTGCAAGCGGTCGCCGGTGCGATCGAGCAGTTGCGCGCACGCCTGAGTGACAACCAGCGCATCCCGCGGTGCTTTCTTTCCGGTGGCGCAGCGCCGGAAATCGCTCCCCACCTTACCGGGCCGGTGGAGCTCGTGGATAATCTCGTCCTGGAGGGCGTGCTGGCATTGGCCGCGTGACGTGCTCCGCCACGAATGCGCACCCTCTTCTACCTCCTGCTTTTCGCCAACCTCACGCTTTTTGCCTACACACGGCTTGATAGCGTGAGCAGCGGAGAGGGCATCCGCCTAACCCAGCAGGTACAGCCGGAAAAGATTCGCTTGCTCACTGCCCAGCAGGTGGCGGCATTAGGGCCGGACAAGACCGCCGCACTTGCTGACGTGTGCGCGGAGTGGGGGCCGTTCAACGAGTCCGAGCGCGCCCGCGCGCTCGCCGATCTCGAGCCGCTCGTCCTCGGCCGTCTGCTCACCCAAAAAAAGGTCGACGCGAATACGGGCTACTGGGTCTTCCTGTCGCCATTTTCGTCCCGCGCGGCGGCCGAGCGCCGGATGGCCGAGTTGCGCGCAACCGGCATCAAGGATTTGTCGGTGGTCGAGAACGGGGCGCAGCGCTTCGCGATCTCGCTGGGCGTTTTTCGCAGCGAAGACGCGGCCAACGCGCACGCCGCGGACCTCGTGGGCCGGGGTGTCAGCGGGGCCCGGGCCGGTGCGCGCCAACAGCTGCTGCCACTCACCACCTTGGTCGTGCGTGATCCGCCGGCACCCGTCGTCGCCCGCTTGCGGGAGCTGCAGACTGCGTATCCAAGTGCTGAGGTGCGCATCGGCAGTTGCGACAAGACGTCCTGAGCGCACGGCAGCGCGGCAAGCCGCGATTCCGCGCGCTCGGAGACCGCCTTGTTTCCGCCCGTGCGCTCACCGCAAAGCAGTGCGTATCACCCTCCGGTGTTGCGGCGGGCGGCTCGATGCGGATATCGCGATAGCCGGCGTCGTGTACCACCGTCATGATCTCTGCCTCGGTGTACCAGGTGAGCGAGCGCCGCTCTACGCACGCCAACCGCCGGCTACCGTGCTCGATTACGACGAACACGTAGAGCAGCCGGCACGTCGCAGTGACCGCCACGAAGAAGTCACACGCCACAATCGCTTTCGCATGGTTCTTCAAAAACGTCGACCAGCGCTGGTCGCCTCGCGGCTGACCGTCCAATGACGCAATGATCGGACGTGCGCGCGAGCCTCTTCAAACGCCCGGTGGAACGTCGTCCAAGCGCGGGTGCCTAGTCAGTCTGCCCAACCCTTCCAATCTCCTGCATAGATGGCGGGCGGAATAGCAGGGATATCGGCCGGCAGATTACCGGCCTTACAGAACGTTCGCCGCTCGTCGACTGCCGTAAGCTTCTGTTGTCGCGCAAAGTCTTTCGCATCGGCGAAACATCAATACTGCCGCCTTCCAGGAGCCAGCGTTCCGGTTCCGAGCCAATCTCCGTACCCCCTCCGACTAGCGGTCAATCGTGGCGCTACAAGGTATTCAAATTCGCGGGGGGTTCCGTACCCCCGGCCTACTTGATGACCGATTAACGGTTGCGCCGGTCCTGCGCAGCAACGCTTTGCGGATCAGCTGAGCTGCAACTGCGCCTTCCACTCCACATCGCGAATCGCCTGAGGCAGACTCTCCGGCTTTGCCAGTCGGCACGTTCAATCGTCGCCTTCAGAAAAGTCGAAGAGGCCATTATTCGACGGTTCGATGCGGCCATATAGGCCGTCCTTCTCGCCGTTCGGGCCTGCCGCGAAGAAGAGCACGTTGGTCGGCTGATTCTTGATCCCGTTACCGAAAGCGATGCCCCATAGCCCGTCGATGACAATCGGCTTTCCGTCGGCGAGGCGCAACTGGCCCAGAAAGTCGCCCGCGGGCAACTCGAAAGCGCTAATCCGGCCGTCGCCGAAGTTGCCTACAAGCAGGGCGTTGCTGAAGATTCCGAAGTCTGCCGGGGCGAACGCCAGCCCCCAAGGCGCATTCAGCGGCCCGCGGGAAGCGATGCGACGGAGGAGCTGGCCATTGGCGTTGAAGACGTTAACGAAACCGAGTCCCGGACCAGCGACATCGTCGTGACGCTCGGCGTTTTGCTTTGCGTAGGTGACGTAGAGATTGCCGTTCAAGTTCTGAATGCCGAAAGGTGCAAAACCGGCTGGAAGGTGCGGGTCGCGGAAGTTGCCCGGCAGCGTGGCTGGATGGAACGCGCTGTCGAACACCGCGACCTTGCCGTTATGGAAGTCGGCGGCGTACAGGAAATTCCCGTTGCCGTTGGCCGCCAAGGCCAAGCCCTTGAAGACCGCGTTCGAGGAGCTGCTGTCCACGGCGACAATGGCGTGGGTAAAGTCTACATTGGGCGCCCAGCCAGAAATCGTTCCATCTTCAGTCGCGAAAATGAATCGGCTTGGCCCTGATAGAGTACCTTTTGTGACCACGAAGTCGTTCGAGCTACTGAAGACAATGCCGGTCGGAGCTCCCGGCCCTGATACCCCGCCCGCCGCGGGTATGGCCACCACCAGCGAATTGGGCAGGCCGTTGCCGTCATACAGCGTCGCAGTGCCGCTGCCGTTGTTCGCGACCCACACGAAACCGTTGGGGTTGAAAGCTACTCCCCAACCGTTCTTCAGGTTTGGATCGACGGTCGGGGCGAGAACCGCGACATCTGAAACGAGATTGCGTGGCGTGTAGAAAGCGCCAGGCGGGGCTTCATCGTCCGCCCACGCGGGGCCTGCCAAGCACAGCCCGGCCGCCAGCGCGAGAGGCAAAGCCAGCGATCGGAAGTTTCGAGTTTTTGCCATGATGGCTCCTTTGGCAAATGATGCTTGGGTGAATGGCTCTACAGCGCGTCCTCAACGCAATGCCTCCTCGCGTCGTTGCGTTACCGGCGCCAGCCGGCCCTCCGGTCGGTGCGGAGCAACATTCCGCCCAGTCTCCCCGCAGGAGAGCTCCACTCAACTGCAGTCCTCAGTCTCCGAGAGGCCGGCATCGACGCAAACATGGTCGCGGCTTTTATATTCCTTGACCCGGGTGTACGTATACCAGTGTACGTATGCCAGTCGCTGACGGCAGTGGCCGAGGCGTTGCGCCCGAAGCATCGCACCGCATATCCCGTGTGGCCAAAAAACTGGAACTTCGTGAAACAGTGGTAGTTTTCATCCCAGATTGTCGTTCTTATCCTCGGCTCGTAGGCAACGCCGGGCGGGGTATGCAATCCTGCGCACCGTCGGTTTTGAAGGTGCGGGGAGAACTATGGATGCGCTGATGCGCGGCCAAATGCTATCAGGAGGTTGGGATAGCATACAAACATCGGCTCGCTGACCACTTCAAACTCCGAGTACTGCGCACGGATGTGGTGCAGCAATTGCGATGTCACGCCCGTGCGCTCACGGCAAAGCAGTGCGCATTTTCGCCCGGTGTTGCGGCGGGCGGCTCGATGCGGATATTGCGATAGCCGGCGTCGTGTACCACCGTCATGATCTCTACCTCGGTGTACCAGGTGAGCGAGCGCCGCTCGTCCTCGCGTGCGATCACCTTGCGGCCACTGCGGCGCTCATAGCGATTGATGCTGTCGATGCGCCGCGTGTCGACACTCACCGTCGTTTCCGAGCGCAGCGTAATGGATGAGCCGTCGTCGAGATTGAGGCGGCGAATCTCGACCACCGGCGCTCCCGGCGGATGCGCGGCAAGCGCCGGGACGCGAAGATCGAGCAGCACTGCAGTCGACCTTTGATCTCGAGGAGGCACGCATCCGGTTCCATCGACAGCCTCACGGCGGGACCCAACCACACGTCTGGGCGAGCATGGCGGAAAAAGGGCGGCGCCGATATGGCGTACGTAAAAAAGCCCGCGCTCGGCGGGCTTTTTGTGCTGTCGGCAATAGCTAGTTGGTGGTCGACACCGCCGCGACCTTCGCGTCGGATGGGGGTATCTGCGCCTTGTCCACAACCTGCTTTGCCACCTTTAACGCGGGCGCTTTCGCGACTACCGGCGCCGGCGCTTTGCTCGCCGCCGGGGTGGCGCCAAGCCCAGCTGTGTGGGCGGAGTTGCGGACGCCGACGAGGCATCGTTGTATTCGCATGCCGAGCCAATCGTCGGAACGAAACCGGTCAGGGCGCACCGTGAACTACTCGCGTCGCCGGTGCGCACGGCACTATTCGGTTGCAGACTCTCGACGTCGCGCGTGCTGATCCGAGACCAAGCGCTCTCAGACCTTGGCCAGATACTTCTTGCTGATCGCCGCGCCGACGGTGTACTTGGGATCCACGAAGTTGCCGAGCCTGACCCTCCCGCACTGGCTCAGCATCATGTAGGCATCCCACTTGTCGAATCCGTAATCCTTTGCCATCCAGAGCACGAGCTCCCGATAGGCGATCCGAGTTGCGTCTTCCAGCGGCCGGGCACTGCCGATGGTCATGATGACCTCCTCGTTCTCGAGGCGCGGCCATTCGATGGTCCATCCCTTGATCAATTCGACGTGGATCGTGGTGACGGTCGGATACTCTACGGCGACGCCGCACACTTCACCGTCGCCTTGGCATGCGTGCGCATCGCCGATGAACAGGCGGGCGCCCGGGGAGCGCACCGGAAGATACGTGATGCTGCCCGGGCCCATATCCGGCAGATCCATGTTGCCGCCGTGATTGTCCGGGGTCAGCGAGTTGATCGAGTCGATCTCGGGCGAGCAGCTCAGCGTGCCGATGTGCGGCTTGTAAGGTAGGGTGACGCGGTCGCTCCAGTAAACCCACTTTTCGTCGACGTTGACCTTGCGGACGATCTCGGGCAGCGGATCGTTGAGGGTTGCCGTGTAGTAGGTGCCGGTCAGCGCGCCGAACTCCGGAATCATGCAGCAGGTGCCGAGCGGGTTCTTGCCACGCGGCACCATCGAATCGATGTACACCGCGAGCGCGTCCCCTTTCTCGGCGCCCTCAATCATGATCGGCCCGTTCTGCGGGTTCAGGAACGGCATCCGCAGTTTCTTGGTCGGCAGGTCCTTTTCCGTCTTGATCGCGCCGTCGAAGGCGTCGCGTGTCTCGACCACGACGCGGTCACCGGGCTTGATCTGCAGCACCGGTTCGGAGTACGGCCCCATCGTGTAGTGATAGCGGCCCTGCTTGGCTTCCGTCAACTGGTGGGTCGTGCCCGCTTTGCCCTTGGCCACGCCCTTCGTGTACATGATCGATGTATTCAGCCAGTTGCTCATGGTGAGGTCTCCTTACTCCGCCCGCTTAAATTAAATGGCCAGATACTTTCGCATAATTTTTTCGTCGGCCAGATCCCCGGGCGCCACCTGATCGACGATGGCACCCTTGTCCATCACGTAGCATCGTTGAGCCATCGACATGATCATGTCGATGTTCTGCTCAACGAACAGCACCGTCAAGCCTATCTCGGCGTTAAGTTTCTTGATGTTCTCCGCGATCTGCTGAACGATGGAAGGTTGGATGCCCTCGGAGGGCTCGTCGAGAAGCACCAGGTCAGGGTTGCCGATCAACGCGCGCCCGATGGCGAGCTGCTGCTGCTCTCCGCCGCTCATGGTTCCCGCACGCTGCCTGCTGCGCGTACCGAGTATCGGGAAGTAGCGGTCGACCAGCTCTCGCAGCTTCGTCCCGCCCTTGTCGGTCCCGATCATTTCGCCCATGGCAAGGTTCTCCGCAACGGTCAGGCGCGGAAAGATTCCACGGCCTTGCGGAATGTATCCGATGCCGCGCCGCGCGCGCACGTTTGCATCCTCCGGCGTGACGTTGCTGCGATCGTAGAGTATCGTCCCCGCCGTCGCCGGCAGAAGGCCGATCAGGCACTTCATCAGCGTGGTCTTGCCGACCCCGTTGCGGCCGATGATCGCCACGATCTCGCCCTTGCCCACGGAAAACTCGACGCCCTGCAGAATCGGTGTCGCACCGTAGCCGGCCCGCAGCCCATGAACCTCCAGCAGAGGATAAGAGACATCAGACCTTACCCAGGTAGATGCGCACTACGTCCTCGTTGCGGACGATCTTTTCCAGGGTTCCGTCGTCGAACACTTGGCCGAAGTGCAAAACGGTCACGCGCTTCGCGATCTGGCGGACGAACGTCATGTCGTGCTCGATCACGACGATGGTCATCCCCGAAGCGTTCAGCTTCTGGACCAGTTCACCGGTCTTGAAGGTCTCCTCGGGCGACATGCCGGCAGTCGGCTCGTCCAGCAGCAGCATCGCGGGCTGCAGTGCGACGGCATCGCGATCTCCAGCCATTGTTGCTGTCCATGCGACAGATTCGCGGCGAGCTCGCTACGCTGGTGCCCGAGGTCAATGA
>JANXZT010000109.1 GCA_025355395.1 Betaproteobacteria bacterium | reverse complement strand
CAATTTGCCAGGCAAGCCACGCGGCCCCTAAGCTTGGACGCAACATAAGGCCGGTTACGCGCAACAGGTGGTGGGCAGCCTTGAACCGGACGGGCGTTTGAAATTCCTATCCGCTGGAATTGATCCGCATTCTTATTCCATCAAAGCAGACGACCTCGTCACGTGGTGGATGCAACGCGAATGCCCATCGCAACCGGACTTATTGTCGGTCGAACAGGCGGACTCTGATGAGAACGACGTGGTTATTTGCGGGGGATGACTGTGCGGACGGTCACGCTTTGCGCGCTGACGTCTGCGGATCCCCGCGGGCGGCGCCGGAGTCGGCGCCGCCGCCCGGACTCCGGCTAGGTGCCGGTGCCGCTCAGCGCGACAGTCTGCGTGCCTATGCTCGTCTTGACGTTCATCGTGGCTTTCTTTAAACCCGCCGTCGTCGGCTGGAAAATGACATTGAAGTTGCAGCTGGCGCCCGCGGCCAGCGCTGCCGTACACGTCGAGCCAAATATGTACTGGTTGGCGCCGGGGCCGCCGTCCGTGATCGGGAGGGCGATGCCAATCGTCGTTGCGAAGATGTTTGTCACGGTGACTGACTGCGGCGCGCTGTCCGTGCCTTGTGCGACGCTGCCGAACGCCAGCGCATGGGAAGAAAGCGTGAAGGGTGCCGGCACACCGGTGCCGCTGAGCGCGACGGTTTTGGTCCAGTTGCCACCCGTGTTTACCTCGAGAATCGCATTCTTGACTCCGTTAGAAGTCGGTCTAAACCTGACCGTGACGGTGCAGCTACCGCCCACTGGCACAGAGGCGGCGCAAGTCGTCGTCTTGCCGAACTGGCCGGGATTGGCGCCCGCGACAATAATGCCCGTGATCGACAGCGCGGCAGTGCTCGAGTTCGACACGGTGGCCACCTGCGCGGCGCTCGCTTCATAGACGAACTCGCTGCCGAACGGCAAGGCGCTCGGCGTCAACTGAAACGGCGGCGTGGCGGTCGTGATACACGCGTTGTAAGCATTCGACCATTGCTGCTGCACGACGTAGGTCTGCGCGCCGACGGTGATGGAGTCCTGTTGCACATTGCAGATATCACCGATCTCGCCATTGGTCGCGTCGTACCACGCCAGCGGGGGCCCAGCAACGGTCGCGAGGCCATCCTCCGCATCGGTGATGGTCTCGATCATTTCGTGCGAGGCAACGGACGTGTAGTTGCCAAAGGGAGTCGCCGCGTTGCCGCAACCCGTGTCGCAGCCCGAACCTGCCTGCATGTCGGGATGTACGCCGTAGTAGAACTCCCGGAGCTGGCTGTTGGCACTGGTGCCGTGATACGCGCAAAAGCCCCAGGCGACGCAAGAGCTGGACCCGCCCTGAGTAATCTTCTTTCCGAACGGGAAAAAAACCGCGTAGTACGTATTGTCGTTTCCGGCGGCATCGAAGGTCGGCGCGGGCAGATGTCCCGCAACGATTTGTGCCGCGAGTTCGCTCTGGATCGTAGAGTCGTCAATGGTCGTGGCGCTGGTCGACGGCGTTATCGTGTATCGCGCGACAAAACCTCCTCGGCCAATGGTTTGATTGGACCCCCCCGCGGATGGAGTGTCGTACTCAGTCAGCCAGTCGACGTACGGGCTGTTCAGCACCGTTTGATAGAACGATGCCATGCTGGGCGTCCCGGTGCTCGTCACCTGCGGAAGATAAGACCCCGAGCCCCAGATGACCTGGACGACCTGCAGATCGGCAGCAACCCGTCCGCCGTAATAATTCAGATGCGCGCCAGGGGGGGCCGCTCCAGCCCGTCCAAAATATCCCGGCGGCCGAACCGGCATCAGGTGTGGTCCGCGCCCGTTGGCGAAGTTTTGCGGATTAGCAGTTTCTTCGGACGCGATCTGTGCGTACGCACTGCCGATCAGTGGGATGAACGCAAGCGTCCACTTGGCAAGTCTATGCATCACTATTCTCCAAACTATTTTTTTTAATCGTTATGTTAATGACGCATTGCGCGTCCTGTCTGTAGTTAGCAACAAATATCGCGAAGCGTCAAACGAGCTACACTCCGTCGAAGCTCAGTCACGAGGAAGCGACGTCATGAATTCAAGGTCATTGTTTGCAGTGTCCGTCCTGCTGGCAACAGGTGCTGGCGCGAGTCGCGCCGGGGATTTGGATATCCGTGTACTTCTAATGGGCCAGGTTGCCCCAGGTGTCTATGGCCAGGTCCAGCTCGGCAATGCACCGCCGCCGCCCGTACTCTACACGCAACCGATGCTGATCGAAGCGCAGCCGGCGCCGCTGCCGCCGGTCTACCTGCATGTACCGCCCGGCCACGCCAAGCACTGGCGCCAGCATTGCCAAGAGTATCACGCCTGCAACCGCCAGGTCTATTTCGTACGCTCGTCCGAGTACGATCGCGAAGACGACCCGCAGGATCGTGGCCACTACAAGGACAAGGACCATGACAAGGGTCACGGTCATGGCCATGGTCACGACGGGGACGACAACTAGCGCAACGCTTCAGGTCGTCGCGCGTCTCGGCCGGCGCCCGCGCGTCTCGGTTTGGCTCGTCGATTCCTTCGGCGGCGGCAGCTCGACGACCTTGCGCAGGTTCGTGTAGGGCGCCACCTTGTGCGGGATCGCCATGGCCTCGACGAA
>JANXZT010000004.1 GCA_025355395.1 Betaproteobacteria bacterium | reverse complement strand
ATCGCCGCGCCGATGGCGCTCGTGATGTGATCGTAACCGGGGGCGATGTCGGTGGTGAGCGGACCGAGGGTGTAGAAGGGCGCCTCGCCGCACAGCCGCAACTGCTCGTCCATATTGTGCTTGATCATGTGCATGGGCACGTGGCCGGGCCCTTCGATCATCACCTGCACGTCGTGTTTCCACGCCACCTGCGTCAACTCGCCCAACGTTGCGAGCTCCGCCATCTGCGCTTCGTCGTTGGCGTCGAAGCCCGAGCCCGGACGCAAGCCATCGCCTAACGAAAAGGAGACGTCGTACGCCTTCATGATGGCGCAGATATCCTCGAAGTGTGTATAGAGGAAACTTTCCTTGTGATGGGCGAGGCACCACTTGGCCATGATCGATCCGCCACGCGAGACGATCCCCGTCATGCGCTTGGCCGTCATCGGGATGTAGCGCAGCAGCACGCCGGCGTGGATCGTAAAGTAATCCACGCCCTGCTCTGCCTGCTCGACCAGCGTGTCGCGGAACATTTCCCAGGTGAGCTCTTCGGCCTTGCCGTCCACTTTTTCCAGTGCCTGGTAGATCGGCACCGTGCCGATCGGCACCGGCGAATTGCGGATGATCCATTCGCGCGTTTCATGGATGTTCTTGCCCGTCGAGAGATCCATCACCGTGTCGGCGCCCCAGCGGGTGGCCCACGTCATCTTCTCCACCTCTTCCGCAATGGAGGAGGAAACGGCCGAGTTGCCGATGTTGGCGTTGATCTTGACCAGGAAATTGCGGCCGATGGTCATCGGCTCGGTTTCCGGATGATTGATATTGTTCGGAATGATGGCGCGACCGCGCGCGACTTCTTCACGAACGAACTCCGGCGTCATCACGGAAGGGGTGGCCGCGCCGAAATTCTGGCCTGGATGCTGGCGGGTCACGATCGCTGGCAGCGTTGCCAGCATGCGCTCGCGCAACAGGTTTTCACGGATGGCGACGAATTCCATTTCGGGCGTGACGATTCCGCGCCGCGCGTAGTGCATCTGCGTCACGTTGGCGCCTTGGCGTGCCCGCCGGGGCTTGCGCAACAGATCGAAGCGCATGCCCGAAAGCGCAGGATCGTCGAGCCGGTCGCGGCCGTACGCCGACGAAGGACCGTCCATCGAGACGGTATCCTCGCGCCCGGCAATCCAGCACGCGCGCATGGGCGCCAAGCCCTTGCGGATGTCGATGGTCGCCGTCGGGTCGGTGTAGGGACCGGACGTGTCATACACCACGATGGCCGGGTTCGTCTCCGCCCCCAACGACGCGGGGGTGTCACTTTGCGCGATCTCGCGCATCGGGACGCGAATGTCCGGCCGGGATCCTTCCACATGGATCTTGCGCGAGTTGGGCAGCGGTGCGACTGCGGCGGCGTCGACCTGCGCATCGCGGGCAAAGAATTGGTCGTTGGCGTTCATGGGCTCTCCTGCGTTGGCGAACAGGGCGGAGAACTGGCCAGGGGGCGACGCCGGATGAGGCACGCTTCCCTGCGCCGGCATTATCCGCACAGGTACCAAGGGTGTAATCTCACCCTCCCGGCAGCTATGCGTGGGAAGGACCCCTAGCGTAGTCGTCACGTTACGCGATAAAGGGCACCGCTGGCAAACGTGGCGGACGGCGGCTTGACGATGGGGCGGCCAGGAACGCCTTTTGGCGGGAGACGGATAGTGTCTCCGCCGGGCGACTTTCTCGACGCACCAATCACCAAAACCTCGCACCGGAGTGCGTTTAGGATCCGAATAGCGTTGGCGTGATTACTCTTGTTCGCTATCATCGGCCGCAACGCCACGGTGTTGCTTCGAACAAGTCATGAAAAAAATAGCCATTCTGATTCCGTGCTTGAACGAAGCGCTCACGGTGGGCAAGGTGGTGACGGATTTCCGCGCCGCGCTGCCCGACGCGGAAGTGCATGTCTTCGACAATGGCAGCACGGACGCCACGCAGGAAGAGGCGCGCCGAGCGGGCGCGGTTGTCCATTTCGTAGCCCGGAGAGGCAAGGGCAATGTCGTGCGCGCGATGTTCCGGCATACCGATGCCGACATTGCGGTCATGGTCGATGGCGATGACACGTACCCTGCCGATCGCGTCCAGGAGCTGATCGCGCCGATCCTGTTCCAGGGCGCCGATATGGTGGTGGGTACGCGCCTGGTTAGGCACGGCGCCGGCAGTTTTCGACCGCTCCATTTGTCCGGCAACAAGCTGGTTCTCTGGACCAGTAATCTCGCGTTTGGCGCGCGGCTCGGCGACATGCTGTCGGGCTATCGCGCCTTCTCCCGCGAGTTCATGAAAACGATGCCCGTGATGAGCAACGGCTTCGAGATCGAAACGGAGATGTCGCTGCACGCGCTCGCCCATGGGTTCGAGATCGTCGAGGTTTCCATCCCCTATGGCGCGCGGCCGGAGGGCAGCCATTCCAAGCTGAATACGTTGCATGACGGATACCGCGTCCTGAAGACCGTTTTCCGGATGTTCAAAGATCACCGGCCGCTGCTGTTCTTCGGAATCATCGGGGCGCTCGCTATCTCGCTCGGTGTGATTGCGGGTGTTGCCGTGGTCCGTGAGTACCTCGAGTATCAGCGGGTGGTGGGCGCGGCCCGTGCCGTGCTCGCCGTAAGCGCGGTGCTCGTCGGATTGCTTGCGCTGACCACGGGCCTTGTCCTCGATACCGTCAACCGGCGAAGTCGTGAGCTCTACATCTTGCTGGCGGCCCTGACAACCCGCGCGCCGCAGGAACACCCGTCTCGTGACCGATCGCGCATCGACCCCACGCGTCGCGCGGAGGGCACGCGAATGGCCGGGATTGCGGACGGTAAGCCTCACCTAAAGCACCTCCGCAGGTAATTTGCGCGCGCTCGCCATTGGGCGTTAATGCAAAGAGCCCGGGGCGCCTGCTCTGGGTGGTGGCGGGATGTGTGCTCACCCTCGATGCATGGTCGCTCGCGCGCTTCGGCATCAACTTTCCGAACGCGGACGATTTTTGCCAAGTTCTGTGCGTTCCCTACTACTGGGACGTGGCACCCACGTTGCAGAAGAAGATCGCCTACGTCTTCGAGCTGTCGGTGGAGCATTGGATCGCAACGCTTCGTCTTGCCGCGCTCCTGCAGGCCAAGGTGTTTGGCAGCCTAAATTTCCTGGTCCTCATGTATTCTGGCGCGCTCCTCCTGGCCGCCACCGGAGCGATCATTGTTACCGTCGCCGCGCGGAATCACCGCCCGTGGATTGCCGCCATCGCGGCCTGCCTGCTTTTCCTGCCGGCGAATCACGAAGCCCAATTCTGGGCGACGGGGGCGCTGCAACACTTCGGGGTGATCGCCTACGCATTCGGCGCGATATTTTGTGCGTGCCGGCCCAAGCTCCGGTGGCAGGCGGGGGCGCTGTTGCTGGCCTTGTTCGCCGCCTTTACCTCCGCCAGCGGCCTGATGGCGTTTCCGGCGGTCGCGGTCACGCTTTGCATTCTGCGCAAGCCGCGGCTCGCGATTTTCTGGGGCGCCTTGGCGGTTGTCTTGTTTGCCGTTTATTTCACTGGCTTTGTCCGGCCGGAGCGGCAACCGACGCTGCTCGCAACGCTTTCCAACCCGTTGCCACTGGTGCGCTTTTATCTGATGGCATTAGGTTCGTTGGCAACCCGGCCCATGCCATCCCTGTTCGTGGGTGCGTTGACAGCCGTTACATGCGCATGGCTCCTTATCGCGCGGCGGAAGGCGGTGCCGCCCGTTGTGGCGGGTTGGATGACCTTTATCGCGCTCTCATACGCCGCGATGGCGGTGGGACGGGTCAGCTTCGGTGACGACGGCGCAGTCATAAGCCGCTACCGGGTTTACTCGGAGACCCTGGCGCTCATCACGCTGGTCGCGCTCGTGGGGGTGATCGAAATTCCGCGGGCCAAGGCCTTCCTTTGGTGCGCTCTGGCGCTGACGGCGGGGTGGTACCTGATTACCTGGCGGATGTATCTTCCGCTGATCGCGCACGCTTCGATTCGTCAAGAGCTCAGTCGCGATCACTACGCGGCGACGGGCCACGGTATATACGATTTATATCCGCCGCAAGAATATGGAGATTTCGTTCTGGGCCGGGCTGGCGCCAGGGGCTACTTCGACGGCTTGCAGATCGCCCGCGCCCCGCTCAAATTGATCGCCGAGGATTCCGCCCTGATCGAATCGAGCGAGTCGCCGCTTAAGGTCGAGCGGCTCGTCGTCGACCCGGAGGCGATCAGCGTAATGGGATACGTACCGCGCGCCGGCG
>JANXZT010000033.1 GCA_025355395.1 Betaproteobacteria bacterium | reverse complement strand
TAATCCGCCTCAAATACTCCAATCCCCAGCAGCACCATTAACAAGAGCGGCGGGACCAGGATGGCATAGACCATGGCGAGCCGCTCCCAGAGCATGTGCATGAAGACGGCCACGATCAGCCCGGCCTTCAACAGCATGAACACGAGGATCAGCGTCCATCGGAGGTAACCGTGAAAGTGGAAGTAATCGACAAGATAGGACGCAGTGCTGAGAACGAACAGCAACCCCCAGATCTTGAAATAGATGCCCAGCGGATGTTGTTGCCCCTCTACGTGATGTTGCCCCCCCGCCGCGGCGTGCGGCTGTCCGGCGGCGGAATGCCCGGCCGCGATATGTTGTTGCCCCTCTGCGTGCGCCATGGTTTTGCTTACCAAAGATAGAAAAATGCGAAGATGAATACCCACACCAGATCGACGAAGTGCCAATACAGGCCCATGGTTTCGACCATCTCGTAGTTACCCTTCCTCCCGGTTAGAAACCCCGGCCGCTCATTGTCGAGGTCGCCCCGCAACACCTTGATCGCCACGATGATCAGGAAAATCACGCCGATCGACACGTGCGTGCCGTGAAAGCCGGTGATCATGAAAAAGCTCGAGCCGAACTGCGCCGCGCCCAACGGGTTGCCCCACGGACGTACCCCCTCTTCCACAATCAGCTTGGTCCACTCGAAGGCCTGCATACCTACGAACGTGGCGCCCAATGCCGCGGTGAGCAGCAAGAAGACAAAGGTTCTGACACGATCTTTTCGATAGCCGTAGTTGACGGCCAGGACCATCGTCCCACTGCTGCTGATCAGCACGAAGGTCATGATGGCGATCAGGATGAGGGGGACACTCTTGCCCGCGATCGTTAACGCGAAAACTTCGCTGGGATTGGGCCACACGGCCGTCGTGGACATCCGCACCGTCATGTACGAGATCAGGAACGAACTGAAGATAAACGTATCGCTGAGCAAGAAGATCCACATCATCGCCTTGCCCCAGGGGACTTGCTTGAACGCCCGCTGGTCCGACGACCAGTCGGCGACGACGCCTTGCATGCCAGGGGACCGCGGGAGTGTTTCTCCTGTACCGGTCAGCGCGGATTGCGACATATCGCTTGATCCTCTTTAACGATGGGTATGCAGCAACACCGCGAACAAAACTGCCCAAACCAGAAGTAAGTAATGCCAGTACAGGGTGCACAACTCCACGCTCAAGCGGACCTTGGCGAGCTCAACGCCGCGCATCGCCCTGGCGGTCGTCCTGGCCCAGACCAGAAGGCCGCCCAACAGGTGAATGCCGTGCAGCGTCGTGAGCAATATGAAAAAGGCATAGGCCGGATTGGACAACTCGAAATGCCCCGTCGCATTCAGCTGTTGCCACGCCCAAAGCTGTCCGGCAAGAAAAGCAAAAGTGAAAACGCCCGCGGCAATCAGGCCCTTCCGCACGTTGTCCATCGGCCCCCATCGAGCAGCACCGCGCGTCCACTGCATGGCAACGCTGGCCAGGATCAGTAAAGCGGTGTTCAGCCACAAAACCCTTGGCAGGGCCAACGTCGCCCAGTCCGCCTCCATCATTCGCATGTGGTAGGCGCTGATCAGCAGTGCGAACAGCGAGGTGGCGACCGCAAGAAACACTCCAAGACCCACTTGCACCGGGAGCAGGGATAGCGCGCCGTCGCCGCTGGCGACTTCCATCGGTCGCTGTTCCACCCATGGCGCGACATTGATCGTCTTGCGAACGAGCCACCCGACCACAATGACCATGATGGCGCTCAAAAACAATAGTGCGGTCGTCACGAGTGCCCCGTGAGCGGTTTGGGGATGCCCGAGGTGGAGTCTAGTGGACCAAGCTCGCTCGCGTCGGGCTTGTCCTCGAGGCCTTTGGCCCACTTACCCGGTGGCTGGTTTTGCGGTATGAAGTCCTCAGTGGCGCCAGGCACGCTGTAGTCGTAGGCCCAGCGATAAACCGCAGGAAGCGTGGGTCCGAAGTTGCCGTGCTTCGGCGGCGTTTCCGGGGTTTGCCACTCCAGCGTCGTGGCGCGCCAGGGGTTGGGCCCCGATGGCTTACCGTTGAAGTAGCTCCAGAACAGATTGTATATAAACACCACCTGGACGGCGCCCACGATCAGCGCCGCGATGGTGATCGCCTCGTTCAGGGTCTGCGCCGATTCGGGGATAAAGACAGTGTTTCCCATCGCATAATACCGGCGCGGCACGCCCAGAAAGCCCAGGTAATGCATCGGATAGTAGATGGCGTAGGTCCCGAGGAAGGTGACCCAGAAGTGAAACTTGCCCATCGTATCGTTCAGCATTCGACCGGTGACCTTGGGGTACCAGTGGTAGATCGCGCCGAACACCACCAGGATCGGCGACACTGCCATCACCATATGGAAGTGGGCCACCACGAACATGGTGCCGGAAAGCGGGATGTCCACGGGCACGTTACCCAGGAAGAGGCCCGTCAACCCGCCGTTGATAAAGGTGAAGATGAAGCCGATGGCAAACAGCATCGGGACGGTGAGGTGGATGTCACCCCGCCACAACGTCAGCACCCAGTTGTAGACCTTGAGGGCCGTGGGAACGGCGATGATCAGCGTGGTCGTCGCGAAAAAGAAGCCGAAGTACGGGTTCATCCCGCTCACGTACATGTGGTGCGCCCACACCATGAAACTGAGGCCGCCAATCGCCAGAATCGCCCAGACCATCATCCGATAACCGAAGATGTTCTTTCTTGCATTGACACTGATCAGGTCGGAGACGATGCCGAAGGCCGGCAGGGCGACAATGTAGACCTCGGGATGGCCGAAAAACCAGAACAGGTGTTGAAACAGTATCGGACTCCCCCCGTTGTAGGCGAGTTGTTGTCCCTTTGAAACAAGGGCGGGCATGAAGAAACTGGTGCCCAGCGCTTGGTCCAGCGTCATCATGATGGCGCTGACGAACAAGGCGGGAAACGCCAACAGCGCGAGGATGGTGGCCATGAAAATGCCCCATATCGTCAACGGCAGACGCATCATCGTCATCCCGCGCGTGCGCGCCTGCAAAACCGTCACCACATAGTTCAAGCCACCCATCGTGAAGCCGATGATGAAGAACGCCAGGGAAACGAGCATCAGGATAATTCCCCAACTCGCCCCCGGAGTGCCATCGAGGATGGCCTGCGGTGGGTACAGGGTCCAGCCGGCGCCGGTGGGTCCACCGGGCACGAAAAAACTTGCCATCAACAACAGCACGGCGAAGAGATAAACCCAATAGCTCACCATGTTGACGTAGGGGAACACCATGTCGCGGGCGCCCACCATCAGCGGGATGAGGTAGTTGCCAAAGCCTCCCAGGAACAACGCAGTGAGCAAATAGATCACCATGATCATGCCGTGCATGGTGACGTACTGAAGGTAGGTGCTGGGCGTGATAAAGGAAAAGACGTGCGGGAACCCGAGCTGCAGCCGCATGATCCCCGACAGGACCAATGCCACCAGCCCCACCGCGATCGCCGTAATCGAATACTGGACTGCGATGACTTTGGCGTCCTGGCTCCAGATGTATTTTCCGATAAACGTTTTCGGATGGTAGAGCTCTGGCTCCTCGACCTCAAAGGGCGGGACGAACGCCGATTCGTCATGTGCAACGTAGGTCATTGCTGTTTCCTTTCCGCTAACTCGTTACGACGCTCGATCCGCTCGAATCTCATTGGATGGTGTTGATATAGGCAACGAGGTCCGCCGTTACCCGGTCATCAGTCAGCATGGCGGCCATCGATGCCATCTGCGGACCGTAGATGTCTTTCTTGTGGGCGCCGCGGATACCATGCTTGAAATTGTTCAACTGAGTGATCAAATACCAATCGCTCATGCCCTTGAGCCGCGGGGCATTCATTGCCTGGATGCCCCGCCCGTCGGCACCGTGACAGGCGCCGCAATTCTCAAATGAATCGTGCCCGTTTTTCGCATTTCCCTTCACCGTGGCCGGGGCAGGTTTGTCCGGCAGCGTCTTGATATAGGCGACGACGTTATTGATGGCGGTGTCATCTGCCAGCGTCGCAGCCATCGGCGCCATCATCTTACCAAAGACGTCCTTTTCGTGCGTACCCCGGGCGCCGCTCTTGAAATGCAACAATTGCCGTTTGAGATACCAATCGCCTTGCCCGCTCAATTTCGGGGCATTGAGCGCAGGATTTCCCTCAGCTTGCGCGCCATGACAGGCACCACAGACTGCATAGAGTGGCTCACCTGCCGCAGCATCGCCGGCGACTTGCGCCAAAGTTTGCGCGAACGTCGGATAGCTGCCGAGCCACGCATTAAACGCGCTCTCTTCTTCCACGATGACTTTACCCCGCATCGCGTAATGCGCGATCCCGCATAATTGTTCGCAGAAAACGTCGTAGGTCCCGGCCCGGGTAGGCGTGTACCAGACGTAGGTCACGAGCCCCGGCACCATGTTCATCTTCGCCCGGAACTGCGGCACGGTGAAGTCGTGCAGGACATCGATCGAGCGGAGCTCTGCCTTGACCGGCTTGCCCATCGGAAGATGCAACTCCGGGCTCGCGATCAGGATGTCATCCTTGCCTTTCGGATCATCCGGATTGATCCCAAACGGGTTCGTGTCGGTGATGAACCGCGCATCGACAGTGCCCAGCACGCCGTCCGCGCCGGGGAAGCGATAGTTGAAGTACCATTGCCGGCCCACGACCTCGAACACCGCAGCATCTTTCGGTACGTCGAGGAATTTCGCCCACGCCACCAAACCGGGGGCCAACATCGCGGCGACGCCCATCGTGGTCAATCCGATAAGCCAACCCTCCAGCTTTTTGTTCTCGGGTTCGTAATGCGCCGCTTTCACTTTCCCGTGACGGTAGCGCATCACGCACCAAGCCATGAACAAATTGACGACGACGAAGACAAATCCCGTGACCCAGAACGTCAGCGTCACGGTGTCGTCGATGTGACCCCAATTGGACGCGATCGGCGTGAAATACCACGGGCTCAGGTAGTGAAACAGTACTGAGCCAACGACCAACAAAACCAATGCGATTGCCAAAACCATAGCGGTGGCCCTGATTGATTGGACAGATTTAGAGTTGCCAGCCGTGCGTCAACAATGCGGCGGCGCCGGCCGCGGTCACTGCGGTCAGCCAACACTTCGCCAGCTTAAAATGATCGCCTTCGGCATCGCCACTCCAGCCCAAAATAGTTGCCTTCGGCATCGCTAGTCTTCTTGCAGCGCGCGTTCGTTGCCGCTGCCAGCGCCGTCCCTGCGCCTGACCGGCTTGAAGGGATTGATGAAATGCCTGTTGACCGCGACGAGCTCTGCTTCCGGATGCCGGGCGCGCATCAGCGCTTGGACAACCGCTCCCTGCTCCTTTCGGGCATAGATCAAGATCAGATACTTGCCTGCTTCAATGTCGTCGTGAAATTTTCGAAGCTCGTTGTGCTCGGTCGCAATGCCCGTCAAGCCGCCTACCCAGGCGCCGAACATCGTCGCCACGGCGACCATCAGGACATAGACGAAGCGGGGGACATCGGGACCGAAAGGTTGGACGAACAGTAGCAATGCGGCGCCGATCAGTCCGGCGATGAACCCGAGCGCCGCACCGATAAAGCCGTCGCGGACGATATCCAGGGTCTCGAGGTAATTGCTGGAATGGATATGGTGTTGTTCCAGACCGGATTCGTCTTTGCTGATGACGTGAAGAAAAAAATCCTTGACGCCAGCCGCATGCAGATCATCGGTGACCTGATGCGTGCTGTCCAGCGTGGGTGCAAGGTAGTAGAGGCAATTCATCACTTCCCCCGGTTTCGACGTGGGCTTTCCCGCGCGCTCTTCCTCTTCTTGCCGTCGAAGTCAATCGGTCCGTCAATGTCCTCGGTACGCATACCGCGACCGTGACCCCTGCGCCCGATAGAGGCCGAAGGCCAGCGCGAGCGGAGAGCCAGAGGACGGTGATGCGCGCTAAAAATGTACCACACCCAAACAAAGCAACCGAGCCTTTTGTCGGGCGGGTAGCCGCAACGTTGCAATTTGGCGAGCGCAGAGGCAACACCGCCTCTCGGTGGACCGGTTGAAGACGGCGTCGAGGCACCCGGGATGCGAGGCGATTGAGCTTGCCGCGCGACCGGCCGCGCCGGCCTGGCACTATCCTTCGCGCGCGAAGCCGAGCATCCGCAGCGACGCGCGATCGAGCGGGATGGGCGGCGCGCCGTCCGCGTACCACGCCAAATCGGCGACGAGCGGCGCCGACAGCCGTTGGGCGAGGGTCGCGATGTTCGGGTCGGTTTCCCGCATCGCCGGATCGATCCGGTTCGCGACCCAGCCGGCGAGACGCAAGCCGCGGGCGTTGATCGCGAGCGCCGACAGCAGCGCGTGATTGAGGCAGCCGAGCCGGATGCCCACGACCAGCACCACGGGGAGCGCGAGCCGTGCGGGAATGTCCAGCATGTCCGAACGCGCGGAAAGGGGCACCAACGCGCCGCCAGCGCCCTCGACGACGATCGCGTCGACGCGGGTCGCAAGACGCGCATGGGCTTCCGCGATGCGCTCGATATCGATCGTCGCGCCCGCCTGCAGGGCGGCGATGTGCGGCGCGATGGCCGGAGCGAATGCAAACGGGTTCACGTCGGCAAGCGGCAGGTCGACATTGGAAGCGCCGATCAGCGCCGCGACGTCGGCATTGATCGATGCACCCGGTTCGATTCCGGCCGAGACCGGCTTCATTCCGGCGACGCGCAGACCGGCCGCGGCGAGACCACGCAACAGCGCGACCGCGACGACGGTCTTGCCGACGCCGGTGTCGGTGCCGGTGATGAACACACCGCGGGTCATCGCCTCATGGAACCTCTGAACAAGTCGCGCACGATCGCGACGGCGCCGTTTTGGGATGGATTGCCTCAGTTGCCAAATGGGGCGGCGCGAAGCGCAGGGTGGTTCCCTTGTGCCTCGCGTCGCGACAAAGCAAGCCGCCCATAACGTCCCGTCCCTTCGGGCTGCTGCCAAATGCGGCGCTTGCTTCCCCGCGCTCCTCGGCATCGTAGTATGGACTACGGACCTTCGTCCGCGTGTCGCCATCGCCCGCGTTTGGCTCTGCAGCGCAATCGCGTGGGAATTATTCAGAGGTTCCTTCGTTCTACGTGAACGATCGCGTGACCTTCGGGCGTGCGGGTGGGTGCCACCTTCCACGCATGGCCGTATACCACCTCGAACGTGGCAGGGATGCGGCCGTCGCGACGCATGCCATCGAGCGCCGCCAGCATCCGCGACCACCGGCCACGGCCGAGGAGCCCGCGCCGGCGCGCAACAGCGGCGTTGGTGGCCCCGATCGCCTTCAGATCACGCACCAACGCCAAGGGATCGGCGTACGTCAGCGTGATCCGCTCCATGTGCATCACCGGATCGGCAAATCCCGCCTGCACCAGCATGTCGCCGACGTCGTGCATGTCGGCGAAGCGGTTGACATGCGGCCCGCTGTCGGCATCGCGGAAGGCGGCACGAAGCTCCTGCAGCGTATCCGGGCCCAAGGTGGTAAACATGGCGAGCCCCCCCACCCGCAGGACGCGGTGCATCTCAAAGAGCGCACGCGGCAGATCACCGACCCACTGCAAGGCCAGGTTGCTCCAGACCAGCTCGAAGGTTGCCGCTGCGAATGGAAGCGCCGCGATGTCTCCGGTAACAAATAGCGGTGGCGGAGTTGCGCTGCCGCGCCAGGCCGCCGCGACCCGGCCGAGCGCCGAGCGCCGCGGGCTGTGACCCTCGCGTGCGGTGGCCACCATCGGCCATGCCAGATCGAGCGCGGTGCGCCGGGCCGCGGGATAGCGCGTGGCAAGCGCACCGAGCGCCTCGCCCGTCCCGCATCCCGCATCGAGGATTGCCGCGGGGATGAGCTTGACCAGATTGAGGCGCTCCGCCATGCGCGCACCGACTTCGCGCTGGAGGACAGCGGCCGCATCGTAGGTGCCGGCCGCCCGGCCGAACGCCCGCTTCACCGCCGCGGGGTCGACTGCGTCGGGTGCGGCGGCGGGATGCTCAGGGTTCATCCGGGAGGGTACTGACCGCGCTCATGAAAGCGTCGGGATGCGACCAAAAGGGGACGTGCCCCGCGCCGGGTATGACCGCAAGGTTGCCGGCCGGGAGTGCCTCGGCGAGCCAGCGGCTTGCCGCGAGCGGCGTCATCGTATCCCGGTCACCGGCGATAACGAGCGCCGGCTGCCGGAGGCGAGTCACCACGTCACGCAGATCGATTCCCGCCAGCAGGTCAAGGCCCTGTGCCAGGGCCGAAGCGTCCGGCTCGCCGCGGGCAAAAAGCGCCCGCCGCATCATCGACAGCGTCGCTCCGGCGTCGTCGCTCCCCTGTAGCTGTAACGTCAGGAAGCGCTGCAAAGTCAGCTTGTGCGCGACCCGCATTTCATCACCGAAGCGCCGCAGCGTTGCGTGATCCATTCCATGCGGCCAGTCGGGCCCGGCGACAAACCGGGGGGTAGCGCCCACCAGGATCAATCTGGAAACCTCGCCACCGGAAGCAATTGCCCACTGCAACGCGACCATC